>JARFQM010000308.1 GCA_029287755.1 Desulfofustis sp.
TTTGAGCTTCTTTTCGATCTCAATGGTAATCGCCGTCTCCATATCGGTGGGCGACACCCCCCGGTAGCTGGTCGACACGAAGACGTTGGGAATGGTGATGTCCGGCTCGCTCTCACGCGGCAGGACCATATAGGAATACACCCCTACGATGATGAGCAGCAGGGCCAGCACCAGTACCGTGGTGCTTTTTCTTACTGCGGTATCGGATATGATCATAGCGCGTAGGCCTCCGGGTCGGTAATTGTTTTGACAACCTTGACTTTTCGACCGTCCTCGACGTCTCGATGTCCTTCGACCACAACGCGTTCGCCTGGTTCAAGCCCTTCGGTGATTTCGACCATCCACTCTTCCATGATACCGGTCGTCACGTTTCGTTTTTCAGCCACCCCGTCTTTTTCAACGAACACATATTGTTCGTTGTTGCGGGATATGATCGAGTAGAAGGGGATGGATAAGGCCTGGTCGCTGCTCTTCTTGACGATGTCGGCACGCACGAACATGCCGGGCAGGATCAGGTGATCTGGATTATCCAGCTCCAGCTCCAGTCGATAGAGCCGGGCCATGCTTTCCGGGGAGCTGGAAATGAAATGTTTCTTGCCGTAAACCTTGAGATCATCCAGCGCTTTGATGGTCACTTCGACTTTGTCGAGTTTTCGAACTGCGGTCACATCCGATTCGGGAATGCCTATCACCGCCTTGACCCGGTCGATCTGCAATATCCTGCCAACCGGATCGCCGACGCCGAGGTACATGCCGATTTTGGCATCGAGCCGTCTGATGACTCCGTCGATCGGCGCCTTGATGGTGCAGCGCTCGAACAGCAACTGGGCATTGTCGAGATCGGCTTTGGCGGTCTGCATCCTGGTCTCCCGGGCTTCGAGCTCGGCGGGGGGTATGACGCCTTTGGAGTATACAGATTTGTCCCTCTGATAATCTGCCTTGGCCAGGTTATAAGCGGCCTGCGCCCGCTCGAGGGCTATCCGATAGTCGTCGGATTCGATCTGGATCAGGATATCGCCCTCGCGCACACTATCTCCTTCATTGACCACCACCTCCTCGACAGTACCTGCAATCTTGGCGGTCAGATCCAGTTCGTTCCACGCTTCTATTGAGCCGGGCAGATTGAGCCGGTTGCTGATCTTGGCAGGGGTAACCTGCATGATCACGGTGTTGACAGGGGGGCGTTCCTGTTTGACGGCGGCTTCCTGCTCGGCCAGAATAGACGATTTCTTGTCACTGATTGTCACGAACAGCAGCACGATCATTACCGCCATACCCAGCAGCACCAAGCGCGGCAGATTGTACCAGAAGAAAAAGACGATTTTGCCTCTGAGCGTCTTTGGTCTTTGATAATCGGTTCTCATGGTTTCACCGCATTTGTTCTGGTTTGAGACCTTCCATGGTCTGAATCATCATCGTTCTCATGGCATCTCCAATATCTTCAGTGGGGATCATGCCCGTATACCAGCAGGTCAGCATCAGAAGATAGATCGCATAGATATGCCCTGAAATGTGCAGCAGTTCCAGATCAGTGCGCAGCTCGCCGCGTTCCTGGGCCCGCCGATAAATGGGGTAGAGCATATCGAAATAGTCGTTCTGGACCTGAAAATCTTCCTCGCTCAGGGGTTCCTTGGGAAACACCTTCTCGTGCAGGTACACCCTGCCGAATTCTTTGTGTTCTATCACATAGTTGAAATCGGCCATGAAGATTATCATGAGCTGGTCGATGAGCGGGGTTTCCGGATTTGTCTTTGCGGCCAGTTCACTTCTGGCATATTCCAGCTGGTCATCGCAGAAGGCTTTGACGATATCTCTCTTGGTCTCGAAGTAACTGTAGATTGTGCCTTTGCCGATGCCGGCTTCGCGGGCCAGTTCCTCTATGGATGTCTGCTCGAACCCCTTTTTGGAAAAGAGCTTGACGGCTGAATCGAGGATGCATCGCCTGGTTCTGATTTTGTGTTGTTCTCTGATTGAACTCATGATAATGCCAATGGTTTTGTGCTGGGGAGCGGCTTCAGGTGCTCGCGTACCTATTATTTACTACCTGATATTGTTTAATAATTTTATTTCCTGTCAGGCTGTTACCGTAAAAAAGTCGACTGCGGTCGGAATATTACTATAAAGTCGACCGAAGTCAAGAAAAAATCGACTGCGGTCGTATTTTTTAATAAAATCGTAACAAAACAGATTGTTAAGTGATGGTGTCTCGGTTTGATTTTCGTCAGTTTTTCTCACAGGCCAGGTGCACAGGGACAGGCACCCCAATTGAAGCGAGGCCATTAACTGGCGTGTTCCTGTAATTGACTCTTTATTTTTCTGAGTGTGCATTGCCAATCATAATGCGGTGACTTATGGTAGAGCGGCCCTGGTGGCATCTGTAAGCAGGAAATGAGGTTCAACAAGAGCAGCGGTAAACGCTGCTATCCGGTGAAATCGACTATTGGGATGATGGAAATTCAGGCTTGGTTGAGTCAATCGCTCGGTGATCTGGCCACTGTTCTGCAGCTTGGCTACGCCTTTGGAGCAGGCATGGTTTCGGCGGTCAACCCCTGTGGGTTCGCCATGCTGCCAGTCTACCTGTCGCTCTACCTGGGGGCAGATGACGCGCAGTACAGCGAACGCGCCTGGTACGTGAGGGTCGGCCGGGCCGCAGGTGTCGCCGCGATCGTAACCGCCGGATTCGGCCTCTTGTTTGGTCTGCTTGGCATTGTCGTGTCGGCAGGCGGCTCGTTTCTGCTGGCCGCCATGCCCTGGCTCTCGGTGATCATCGGCGTCTGTCTGGTGCTGCTTGGCGTCTGGCTGATGCTGGGCAAACACATTTCCCTCGATATCATGACCAGAATCTCCGCCAGGATAGGGGATCCGCGCTCAATAAGCGTAAAGGGATTCTTTCTCTTCGGGATAGGCTTCGGTGCTACCTCTCTGGGCTGCACACTGCCTATTTTTCTGGTGGTGGTCGGTGGTTCCCTGACCTCCGGAAACTTTACCTCTGGTATAATCCAATTTATCCTCTATATACTCGGCACCGGGTCGGTCCTGCTGGTGCTCAGTGTCGGCATGGCTCTTATCAAGGGCGGTGGTGTTCTCTCTCTGTTAAGGCGCATAGTCCCCTACGTAAACCGGATTTCTGCCGTGCTTCTTATTCTGGCCGGAAGCTACATCTGCTACTACTGGCTCAGGAGCGGACTGCTGCTGCCCTCATGAGTGGACAGCTGACCCGCGGCATGGCCGCGGCTTCTCTCTCCTACGCGATCTGGGGGATACTGCCGATTTACTGGAAGGCGCTTGGCCACGTGCCCGCCTATGAGATACTTGGCCACCGCATGGCCTGGTCGCTTCCCTTTATTGTGGTAATTCTGGTCGTCTCCGGTCAGGGCGGGGTGTTGCGCCAACTGCGGAGCGGCAAGGCACTCACCATCTCGGCCCTCAGTGCTGCGCTGTTGGCCATCAACTGGCTCATTTACATCTGGGCCGTCAATGCCGATCACATCGTCGAGACCAGCCTGGGGTATTATATCAATCCTCTGGTCACGGTTGCCTTCGGTGTATTCTTCCTGAACGAGCGGCTGCGCGGTGCTCAGATAGCGGCCCTGGCGCTCGCCCTTGGCGGAGTGTTGTATCTCACCCTGGTGTACGGTTCGTTTCCCTGGATAGCCCTTTCCCTGGCCCTGACTTTTGCCTTGTACGGGTTGATTCACAAGAAAATTCGGATGGGCCCGCTGAAAAGCCTCTACCTGGAAACACTGTTATTCTTCCTGCCGGCCTTGGCGCTTATTCTCTTCCTTGGCAGAGACGGCAGTTCCGGTTTTCTGCACGGGGACGCCACCACGATTACATTGCTTGCCGGCACCGGTCTGATTACCACCATACCACTCCTGCTGTTTGGTTATGCTGCTCAGAACATACCGCTGTTTTTGCTGGGAATTCTGCAGTACACCGCTCCGACCCTGAACCTGCTGATCGGCGTCTTCATCTACGGCGAGGAGTTTCCCTTCAGCAGGATGATAGGCTTTCTGCTGGTCTGGGGCGCGCTGACGCTCTTTATGGCTGAAGGGCTTGTCCAGAGAGCTCGTCAACAGAGGCACCTGGCGGGTGACAGTGATTAAAACTCGCCCGCCATACCATATAGGAAAACAGTGATTATAATAGTCTTATAAAGGGTCTTTGCATGATGTGCGAGCAGGCCGACTCTTCTCTTCTTTCACTCCCTCTCTCCACCAGGCCTGAAGAATCATCATGCTGAGACCCCGTTTTTTTAAGCCGTTCGGATAGCCCGGGCAACTGCGAGGGCCTGCCTGGTTGCCGCCACATCATGTACCCTGAATATCGACACGTTCTTCTCAAGGCTTAGCGCCGAGACCACACTGCTGACCGAGTCGCGCTGATCGGCGTCGAGGCCGGTCAGGTCGCCCAGAAATCGTTTACGACTGTGACCCAACAATACCGGACGATTAAGCTCAGAAAGCCGGTCAAGATTGTTGAGAAGCTGGAGGTTATGCTCCAGCTTCTTGCCGAAACCGATGCCCGGATCGATAATGACTCGCGTCGGGTCGATGCCGGCATCGTCAAGAAACGCCAGGCGCTCTTTGAAAAATGAGATGACCTCTTCCACCACATCGTCGTAGTGTGGGGCATCCTGCATGGTTCCTGGCGTACCCTGCATGTGCATGATAACCAGTTCACCGCTGCTCTGCTTTACAACCCCGATCATCTCGGGATCTTTGCGCACGGCGCTGACGTCATTGATAATATCGGCACCGATCGCCAGAGCCTGCCTGGCGACTTCTGCCTTACTGGTATCTATGGAGATGGGGATATCGGACATGGACCGGATCGACTCGATCACCGGCAGCACCCGTTGCAGCTCGTCATCGATTGAAACAGTCTGGGCATAGGGTCTTGTGGATTCGCCGCCGACGTCTATGATATCGGCACCCTGATCAATCAGATTACGGGCCTGTTTACGGGCGGCTTCAGCATCGAAGAACTCGCCTCCGTCAGAGAAAGAATCAGGTGTAACATTGATGATGCCCATGATCCTGACGGATCGGGCAATGCTCATGAACTGACCCCCGGCTCCTCCCGACCTCCCGTTTCTTCTGTTGGTGGGACGTCAATCGGAGTTTCCACCTCGACCTTGCTGGCAGTTTCTTCCTGCTGTCGGGTGTCGGGCCGCGGTGACGCCTTCTGCGGTTCCTCGAGGGGATGCTCATCGGGCCGCAGTTCGGCCAGAATGCGCTGGATATCGTCGAGCACGATAGTTTCCTTTTCGAGCAGCTCATCGGCCATCCTTTTTAGAATGTCGCGGTGGCCCTCGAGAAGCTCGGTGACTTTGTTGCTGGCTTCAAGAATGATCTCTTTGACCGCCATGTCTATCTGTCGGGCGGTTTCTTCACTGAAATCACGATGCTGGGCAATTTCTCTGCCCAAAAATATCTGTTCTTCTTTTTTGCCGTAAGTGAGTGGGCCCAGCTCGTCGCTCATACCCCACTCGCAGACCATTTTTCTGGCCAGCTCGGTGGCCCTTTCCAGGTCGTTGCCAGCTCCGGTGGTTATCTCGTTGAAAATGAGTTTTTCGGCGATGCGTCCGCCAAAAAGAATGGAGATCGAGTTTTTCAAATAGCCCTTGGAATGGGTGTATTTTTCATCGATGGGCAGCTGCATGGTCAGGCCCAGGGCCCGGCCCCGAGGGATGATAGTGACTTTATGAATCGGGTCGGTGTCGGGCAGCAGGTAGGCCACCAAGGCGTGGCCCGCCTCATGATAGGCGGTGACTTCTTTCTCTTTTTCGGTGATGATCATGGAGCGCCGTTCGGCCCCCATCATGATCTTATCCTTGGCCTTTTCCAGCAACTCGAGGGTAATTTCCTTGGCTCCTTCACGGGCAGCCATCAGAGCGGCCTCGTTGATGAGATTTTCCAGGTCGGCTCCCGAAAAGCCGGGCGTACCCCGGGCCAGTATCTCGTAGTCTACGTTGACGGCCATTTTGGTTTTCTTGCCGTAAATTTCCAGAATTTTCTGGCGGCCGCCGACATCGGGAATCGGAACTACCACCTGACGGTCGAAGCGGCCCGGTCGCAATAATGCCGGGTCGAGAACATCGGGTCGGTTGGTGGCGGCGACGATGATCACGCCTTCGTTGGATTCGAAGCCATCCATCT
This sequence comes from Desulfofustis sp., assembly GCA_029287755.1. The sequence goes on from JARFQM010000308.1 coordinate 6,162, forward strand.
CGACCAGAAGCTGATTGAGCGTCTGCTCCCGCTCGTCGTGCCCGCCTCCGAGACCGGCGCCGCGATGGCGGCCCACCGCATCGATCTCATCGATAAAAATGATGCAGGGAGCGTGTTTTTTGCCCTGATTGAACAGATCCCTGACCCGGGACGCACCGACGCCGACAAACATTTCAACGAAATCGGAGCCGGAAATTGAAAAGAAGGGTACATCAGCTTCTCCGGCAATGGCCCTGGCCAGGAGAGTCTTACCGGTTCCCGGTGAACCGGCCAGCAGCACGCCTTTGGGGATCCTGCCGCCAAGCACGGTGAATTTATGCGGATCCTTGAGAAAATCAATTATTTCCTCAAGTTCTTCTTTAGCTTCATCGATACCGGCTACATCGGCGAAAGTCACCTTGTTGGTGCCCTGTTCCATCAGGCGGGCTCGGGTCTTGCCAAAGGAAAGTGCGCCTCCTTTGCCGCCCCCCTGCATCTGTCGCATGAAAAAGATCCAGACACCTATAAGCAGCAGCATTGGGAACCAGGAGACGAAAATGGTCATCAGCCAATTATCTTTCTGGGCCTGCTTTACGGCGATGTCGACTCCGGCTTCTCTGAGCAGCGGGATAAGTTCAGCGTCGGTTACCGGGTAAATGGTCCTGAAGGGCTGGCCATCCTGCAGTGTCCCTGAGATGGTGTCGCCATCTATGCGGACGCGGTTAATCGACTTGTTCTCGATTTTGGCCATGAAATCACTGTAGGTCAAAGTCGAGACATTGCCCTGCGGTTTGTTGAACAGGTTGAAGAGCAGGATCATGGTCAGTCCGATCACCAGCCACATGCTCAGGTTTTTATAAAAGGTGTTCAAATGAACCTCCCGGTAATGCTGAACGCTGTTGAAAAGTACCGAATATAAATAACAGCACCTAAGTTAAAACATCTTTGTGGGTTGTCGAGCACTATCCTCTAATATTGTAGTCATCAGGCAAATTTTTGTACAGGTTTAACCCCTATCCGTTTCTCGCCGAAGGCTCTCAGCGCACTGACAAAAGCGGCGGCACCGTTGGTCGTGGTAGTATAGGGAATGTGCAGATCGATCGCCCCCCTTCTGATGCGGTAACTGTCCTCGGTGGTGCGTTTGCCCATGGACGTGTTGATGATCCAGGTGATTTCGCGGTTGCGGATCATGTCAAGAATATGGGGGCGGCCCTGGGAGATCTTGTTTATCCGATGGCTGTCGAGGTCGTTTTCCAGCAGGAACTGGTTGGTTCCATCGGTGGCGAAAATGGTGTAGCCCATTTTCTTCAGCTCAGCAACGACCGGCACAATCGACTCCTTGTCGCTGTCCCGCACCGAGATGAAGACGTTGCCCTTTTCCGGCAGGCTTGAACCGGCTGCCAGCAGAGCCTTGCCGATGGCCAGGCCGAGATTGTCGTCGATGCCCATGACTTCGCCGGTGGACTTCATTTCGGGTCCGAGCAGGGTGTCAACACCATCGAAACGGTCGAAAGGGAATACCGCCTCTTTCACTGCCCAGTGGCTGATTGCCACTTCTTCGGTGAGGCCGAGATCGGCCAGGCTCATGCCCAGCATGATCTTGGTGGCCAGCTTGGCCAGGGGTACTCCCGTCGCCTTGCTGACGAACGGTACGGTTCTCGAGGCCCGGGGATTGACTTCGAGGACAAAAAGCCTTTCATCCTTTACGGCGAATTGCACATTCATCAGGCCGATGACACCCAGCTCGATGGCCATGGCCCGGCTGGCGGCTTCTATTTCCTCGATCATAGTCGCTGACAGGGAGTGCGGCGGCAGCACACAGGCTGAATCTCCCGAGTGGATGCCGGCCTCCTCGATGTGTTCCATGATGCCGCCAATTACAGTGGTCGACCCGTCGCTAATTGCGTCGACATCAATTTCGGTGGCATCCTTGAGAAACTGATCGATGAGGATCGGATGTTCCTGCGCCGCCCCGCCAATGGACTCCATGAATTCCTTGATCGCTTCATCGTTGTAGGCGATTCTCATGGCCCGGCCGCCCAGCACATAGGAGGGTCTGATGACCACCGGATAGCCGATGCGGTTAGCCGCCGCAATCGCCTCTTCCTGGGTGAAGACGGTGTCGTTCTCAGGCTGTCTGAGGTTAAGCTTTTTGAGAAACTGCTGGAACCGTTCTCGATCTTCGGCCCGATCAATCGCATCGGGGGGGGTGCCGATGATCTTGACTCCCGCCTCTTCAAGCGGTACCGCCAGATTCAGAGGGGTCTGGCCGCCAAATTGAACAATCACTCCATCGGGCTCCTCCTGGTCAATGATGTTCAGCACATCTTCACGGGTCAGGGGTTCAAAATAGAGCTTGTCGGAGGTGTCGTAGTCGGTTGAGACCGTTTCCGGATTGGAGTTCACCATGATCGATTCGACGCCGATTTCTTTCAGCGCGAAAGAGGCGTGGACGCAGCAGTAGTCGAACTCGATTCCCTGGCCAATGCGGTTGGGGCCGCCGCCCAGGATGATGATCTTTTGTCGGTCGCTCCTGAACGCCTCGTTTTCCTGTTCATAGGTGGAGTAGCAGTAGGGGGTATACGATTCGAACTCGGCCCCGCAGGTATCCACCAACTTGTAGACCGGCACCACGCCGCTGTCCTTGCGCAGGACTCTGAGGTCTTCTTCAGTGGTTCCGGTCAAGTGGGCGAGCTGCTTGTCCGAGAATCCCTGCTCTTTGCAGTGGCGCAGGAAAGCGGGTTCCAGTCCGTTGAACCCTTTCTCTTTTATAAGCTGCTCGGTATCTACAATCTGCTTGAGATTGTACAGAAACCAGGGATCGATTTTGGTCCACTCGGCGATGGTCGCAGTATCGATTCCTCTTCTCAGGGCCTCGTGGAGATAGGACAGACGTTTTGAACTGGGCGTCACCAGGCCGCTTTCCAGATCCTGGGCATCGAGGTGCTCGAGAATCTCGCGGCCGTCGCCGCCAAAGCCGAATCTGCCGATTTCAAGAGACCGCATCCCTTTTTGGAACGCCTCCTTGAAGGTTCGGCCGATGGCCATCGTTTCACCCACCGACTTCATCGAAGTGGTGAGAAAGTCTTCGGCATCGGGGAACTTTTCGAAAGTCCAGCGGGGTATTTTGACCACGCAATAGTCGATGGTGGGTTCAAAGGAAGCGTATGTCTCACGGGTGATGTCGTTGGGAATCTCGTCGAGCGTATAGCCCACGGCCAGCTTGGCGGCAATCTTGGCGATGGGAAAACCGGTTGCCTTGGAGGCCAGAGCCGAACTTCTCGATACCCGAGGGTTCATCTCGATGACCATTAATTCACCGTCTTCCGGATTCACGGCGAACTGGACGTTGGAGCCCCCGGTTTCAACGCCGATCTCCCGAATGATGGCGATGGCCGCATCCCGCATCTCCTGGTATTCTCGGTCGGTGAGGGTCTGAGCCGGAGCCACGGTGATCGAATCACCGGTGTGCACGCCCATGGCGTCGACATTCTCGATGGAGCAGATGATGACCACATTGTCCTTGGCGTCGCGCATCACCTCCAGTTCGTACTCCTTCCAGCCCAGGAGGCTGCGTTCGAGCATGATTTCGCTGGTCATGGACAAATCAAGACCCTGTTTGCAGAGGTCTTCGAGCTCCTGGCGGTGGTAGGCCACGCCGCCTCCGGTGCCACCAAGGGTAAAGCTGGGTCTGACGATGATCGGAAAGCCGATCTCGTCGCTGGCTTTCATTGCTGCCTCCAGGGTATGGACGATGGCAGATTCAGGCACCTTCAGGTTTATGGACCGCATCGCCTCCCTGAATTCGTCCCGGCCTTCGGCCTTGTGGATAACCTCGATCTTGG
>JARFQM010000312.1 GCA_029287755.1 Desulfofustis sp.
GAGCCGGACATTAATCCAGCCTACCGGGAGCTTGACAACGTCTTTTTAATGCCGCATATCGGCAGCGCCACCAGAGAGACCCGGGACGCGATGGGGTTCAGGGCGCTGGACAACCTCGATGCCATTTTCAGCGGCAGGGAACCCGGTGATCGGGTAGCCTAGTTTTCCAATTCGACCGCCCATCTTTCGAGTGGGGGGATTTCCTTTATTATGCCTTGTTCTTTGAGGAACTCGGCGAAGCGCAGGTAGCGGGTTCTATCCAGCGCCCGGGGGCGCAGTGCGAAGCGAGGCAGGGTGTCGCGCCAGGCCCGGCGGTTCAGTTCATCATCGAGATCGCTGCGTTCGCCGGAGATAAACAGTTTCCAGCTCTCTTCAGGATGATTGACCAGGTACTGGACGCCCGCTTCCAGCCCATCGATGAATTTGCCTATGGCAGGGTTGGCAAGCGAGTCCCTGCCGGCGACCATGATCAGTTCGTCATAGGCGGGGATACCGAATTCCTCGACGTAAAAGGCGCGGCCCGGCCTGTTCTCGATATCCATCTGGTTCAACTCGAAATTCCTGAACGCCCCAATCACCGCGTCCGCTGCGCCGGTGAATAATGACGGCGACAGGGAGAAGTTGACGTTTATCAAGCGCACCTCGTCGAGGGTAAGCCCCTCCCTCTCGAGCATCACCTTGAGCAGCACCGTTTCAAAGCCGCCCACCGAGTAGCCGATGGTCTTGCCCTGGAGATCGCCGATTTTCTTTATATCACCATCCGCCAGCACCACCAGGCTGTTGAGCGGCGTGGCGATCAGGGTGGCGACGCGCACCAGGGGCAGCCCCTGGTCAACCTGCATCTGATGCTGATGCTGATAGGAGACGGCCAGGTCCGCTTTGCCGGCAGCCACAAGTTTGGGCGGATCATTGGGGTCGGACGGGGCAATGAACTCCACCTCCAGGCCCCGGTCCCGGAAGTAGCCCCTTTCCTGGGCCACGAAAAGCGGTGCGTGATCGGGGTTGATGAACCAGTCGAGCAGCACCGTCAGTTTGTCGGCGCCGCAGGCGACATTGGTCGAGAGCAGCAGCCCCAGTGCGGCAGCAAGGGAGTAACGGAAGAGATGTTTCATGGTCAGATTCCTTTTGAGGGTTCCCAGTAAATGATTTTGTCCAGCAGATAATCTACGGAAAAATAAATGAGCAGGGCGGTGCCTGACAGCACTGCCAGCGCGGCAAACATCACGTCCACCTGCATTCTGGCGTTGGCATGCAGCATGTAGAAACCAAGGCCCGAACTGGAGCCCACCCATTCACCGACTATTGCTCCGATCGGCGCGACCGCAGCCGCTACCCGCAGCCCCGAACCAAAGGCCGGCAGGGCGGAGGGAATAACGATGTACCTGAGGGTGGCGAGATGGCCGGCTCCCATGATTCGGGCAAGCTCCAGCAGGTCCGGGCTGGTTCGGCGCATACCCTGATAGAAGGAGGCGGCCACGGGGAAAAAGATGATCAGCACCGCCATGGCGATTTTTGAAGCCATGCCATAGCCGAACCAGAGCACCAGAATGGGCGCCAGGGCAAAGACCGGTATCGCCTGGCTGATCACCAGTACCGGCTGCATCCAGCGTTTGAGCAGCGGCGAGATGATCATCGTCAGAGCACAGGATGAGCCGAGCAGGGTGCCGATCAACAGACCGGCAATAATCTCGAAAGCTGTCGTTTTCAGATGTTTGAGCAGAAGCGGGCCATGGTCTATCAGAGCCTGAGCGACCGGTAGCGGGCCCGGCAGGATATAGGGCGGGACCTGAGTGGCGAGGACCAGCAGCTGCCACAGGCCGATCAGGCCGGCTGCCAGAACCATGAGGCGCAGCGCAGCCATCAGTGGTGATCCTCTAAAAGCAGCTCCAAGAGGCGGCCGTAATGCTCGAGTACTTCGCTGCTGTCCGGGCTGCGGGGCGGTCGGGTATGAAAATCGATGGTCGTTTTCACCTGAGCCGGAGAGCCGCCCAGAATGATAATCCGATGGGCCATTCGCAGGGCCTCGGCCGCGTCATGGGTGACCAGAACGGTGGTGGTTCCCCTGGTCAGTTCGGCCGACAGATCCTGAAGTTTGATTCTGGTCAGGGCATCGAGGGCGGAGAACGGTTCATCCATCAGCAGCACCGACCTCCCCTCCATCAGCGTTCGCAGCAGCGCGGCGCGTTGGCGCATGCCGCCTGAAAGCGCCTGGGGAAGGGTCTGTTCGAATCCGGCCAGACGCCCCCTGGCGATCAATTCCCCTGCCCGTCGCCGGTGAGAATCACTCAATTCACCCCGCAGTCTGGCGCCAAGCATGACATTGTCGATCAGACTCATCCAGGGCAGCAGCAGATCGTCCTGCCCCATCCAGGCGACCGCCGATGCTTCAGCGGGGCTGAACTCAACCGTTCCCTGGCTGTTGAACCCCGTAGCACCCGAGATAAAACGAAGCAGGGTGGACTTGCCGCAGCCGCTCGGTCCGAGAATACAGCTGGTCTTGCCGGCGGCGATGTCGAGGCTGAGGGTATCAAACAGCGGAGCATCGCTGCCGAATCGCAGGGTAAGGTCTCTAATCTGTATGGTCGGGGCGCTCACGTTTAGTTTTGGGGGCGGCAGCTCGGGTTTCTATTTTTTCTCTGAGGAAGCCCGATCTACGATGCTTTTCAGCTTCTTCGAGGCTTCAGCCGGATCGTCTGCAGAGACAATGGCGGACACCACAGCCACTCCGTCGGCACCAGCTGCGATAACGGATGCAGCGTTCTCCTGATTGATGCCGCCAATGCCGACCAGGGGAATAGCGACCAGCTCGCGGATCTTCCTTACCCCTTCGAGACCATGCGGTGGTGCGGTATCGGTTTTTGTGGGGGTGGCGAAGACGGGGGAAATCCCGATATAGTCGGCGCCTTGCTGGGCGGCCTTGAGTGCATCCTCTGTTGATTCAGCCGAGATACCAATCATCAATGCCTGGCCGGCGATCTTCCTGGCCATGGCAATGGGCATGTCGCTCTGGCCGAGGTGAACCCCGTCGGCCTCGACGGCCAGGGCCACATCCAGCCGGTCATTGATAATCAAAGGTATGCGGCGGGCTCTGAGCAGCGGCCGCAGGGCCAGCGCCTCGTCGATGAATTCCCTGGTCCCGCAGCTCTTCTCGCGAAGCTGTACGCAGGTTACCCCTCCAGCTGCGGCTGCTTCAACGATCTCGGCGGTGGATCTGCCTTTTGACAGTGACCGATCGGTGACCAGATAGAGGGAATAGTCGATCATCGGTGCTCAGCCCCCGATGATTTTGCAGCCGGCGACGATATCGTCAGGACCGATCTGGTAGAGCGCGTCGAGAAGGGCCGTCATGAACGAACCGGGCCCCTGGGCGGTCTCCCCTGCCCGCTCGCCGGCGAGACCGAAAAAGGCAAGACCTGTGGCCGCAGCGCTAAGCGGATCCGGATCGACGGCTGCGAAGGCGCCGATTATCGCGGTTGCCGAACAACCCGTTCCCGTGACCATCGGCATCAGGGGGTGGCCGTTTTCGACTCTGAGGATTCTCGTACCGTCGGTAATGAAATCGACGGGGCCGGTAATCGCCAGTGTCGCTCCAAGCTCCTTGGCCAGGACCATGGCGCTGCCCTCTGCTTCATCCACCGAGTGGAGCGAATCCACTCCTTTGCTCTTCGATTCTTCATTCTGCAGGGAGAGAATTTCCGAAGCATTGCCTCTGATGATCGACACATTGGTTTCGGCGGCGATGGTCTGGGCAGTCTCGGTGCGCAACCTGGTAGCCCCGGAACCCACCGGGTCGAGAACGATGGGCGTGCCCAGCTTACTGGCCTTTCTTGCGGCCGTGAGCATCGAACTGATCCAGCTGTCGGAAAGCGTACCGATATTTATCACCAGCGCACCGGCAAAGCTGACCATTTCTTCCACTTCGTTTTCGGCGTGGGCCATGACCGGCGAGGCCCCGGCGGCCAGGAGCACGTTGGCCGTATAATTCATGACCACATAGTTGGTGATATTGTGAATAAGAGGCTTGTTCTGACGAATTTTTTCGATATTTTCGGCGCATCTCACCGCTAGATCTGACATGGCGTCACCTTTCTTTGAAGATTAATACAGCACAGGGAATGGCGTGCGGCAAAGCCCGGGGGATAACCAGAGAGAACAAACTGAACAGAAAAGCGTGAACTGCAATTCCCTACGCTGGCATTAACCAGATCAGGTTCTATGGGTATCATCTCAGGCCCGTAGGCCACCCCTGCGAAAATAAAGCATCACTACACAGTGCCATAAGCCCATCCATCCCTTGACTCATAACCCAGTGTATATAAATGGTTTATAAGTGGTTAATCAGGGCCTGTCAAGTACGGTCAGGGGACAAGCTGCAGGTTTTAAAACGACAATAATAGGTATTTTAATGCACCCTTTTTGCTTTTTTTGAAAATGGTGTTTATCCCTTTCGAGAACGGTTTGATTATTGTTTCGATAATCATATTTTATAATAATACCAATATAATGGAGTGAATTATGCTGGCCAGCGACAAGATAGCAAAGGCCTTCGAGGCCATCTGCGAAGAAGTGGATAAAATCAACAAGGACGATCTTTCAGGCAAAACCAGGAAGCGCCTCAAAACCATCGTTTCCATCGCCAAACATCAGAGCGACATCAGGGGCGCGAAAAAGGGCAGCTGTAAGGCCCATACCAAGAAGTGCGGTTAATCAAGCAGGACGGCTGCCATCCTGCGAGGGGGTCGAACTGCAGTGTTACAGCTATCTGCCCCCGGCGCTGCTGAGTGTTATAAAAACCTGCTACTGCTCGTACAGCTCTATGACCTCCTCTTCCGCCAGGGCGTCAGCTATCCATTCCTGCAGGGAGGCCAGCGACAGCATCGCCTGCATGTACTCCTTTTCGACCGCGCCCACCGCGATGAGGTAGCTTTTAAAGCAGCAGCCGCACCTCCTCGAATTTTATGTCGAACTGTCTCAGAGGCAGCCAGCCTCTCAGGGACCAGGATGAATAGTTTTTATTACCGATAACAGGCGTGCACATGGTGCGCTCCGGGATGATCGATGGTCGGGTGAATTCGATTTCTGCAAATGGTGCGAGAGGTACCGATAGCCATTCTAGTGAAATCACCTGGCCTAATCAATCGTATTGTTGTACAACCGGTAGTGCACAAGGAGAATGACATGAGTCTCGAGTTGTATATCGGGTTTCTGCTGGCTTCGAGCCTGATCCTGATTATTCCTGGGCCGACGATCATCCTGGTCGTCAGCCAGGCCATTGCCCACGGCAAGAGGTCCATTCTGCCGCTGTCAGCAGGTGTGGTGGCTGGGGACTTCACTGCCATGACCCTGTCGCTGCTTGGGTTGGGAAGCCTGCTGAGCGTATCGGCAGAGCTCTTCAACATGCTGAAGTGGATCGGGGCGCTTTACCTGATCTACCTGGGAATCAAGCTTTGGACTTCAAGGCCCGAGGGTGTTGAGATTTGTTCGGAACTAAAAGAGAGCACGGGGCGCTCCCTGTTTCGGTCGTCGTTCATCGTGACCGCCCTGAATCCGAAGAGCATTACCTTCTTTATCGCTTTTTTCCCGCAATTCGTGAGCAGCTCGGGAGCCATTGGCCAGCTCTTTCTGCTGGGGGCGACCTTTCTCACCCTGGCGGCCTTCAACGCCCTGATGTATGGGCTGTTCGCCGGCCAGTTCAATGACATCCTGCAGAAGAGGTCGGCTCGACGGTGGCTCAATCGGGGCGGCGGTTCGGCCCTGATAGGTGCGGGTATCGTCACGGCTGGTCTGAAACAGGGTTGAGCGGAGCAGAAGGGCAGGACCTATGGGCACCTACCAATGGGACAGCAGGGATTATGAACTCCATTCCCGGGCCCAGCAGGGCTGGGCCCGGGAGTTGCTGGGGAAACTGTCCCTCAGAGGGACGGAAAGGCTGCTCGATATCGGCTGCGGCGACGGCAAGGTGACCGCTGAAATCGCCGGGCTGCTCGGCGAAGGCAGGGTAATCGGTATCGACAGCTCGGAATCGATGATAGCCTTGGCGACCACGCGGTGTCCGCCCGCAGATCACAGCAACCTTAGCTTCAGGCTCATGGATGCGGTCAATATGCATTTCGACGGCCTCTTTGATGTGGTATTTTCCAATGCCGCCCTGCACTGGGTGAAAGATCACCGACCCGTAGTGAGATCGATCTCTGCGTGCCTTAAACCCGGCGGCAGGATCCTGCTGCAGATGGGAGGGCGGGGCAATGCCGGGGCCGTTGTCGAGGTCCTGGACAGACTGTTGGGGCTGCCCAAATATGAACGCTATTTTGCAGGATTTGAGTTTCCTTATGGCTTCCATGGGATTGAATACTACCAGGACCTGCTGGCTGAGGCGGGATTTGTAAACTGCCGCGTGGAACTTATCGACAAGGATATGGAGCACGACGGCGTTGCAGGGCTCAAGGGCTGGATACGAACTACCTGGCTGCCCTATACCGGGCGGCTCGACAACTTGACCAGAGACGAGTTCATAGAAGAACTGGCTGAAAGATATTTGCAACAGGTGCCGCTGGATGCGCAGGGCAGGGCACATGTGGCCATGGTACGCCTCGAGGTCGAGGCCCGCAAGCCGCAGTGAAGAAGAGGAGCAAGAGAACAGGCAGATGAAGGACGTACATATCGCCATCACCAACGACGACGGCATCCACTCTCCGGGGCTCAGGGCCGCAGTGGAGGCGGTGGCCGATCTCGGCAGAATCACCATTATCGCCCCCACCGATCAGCAGACAGCCACCGGACGGGGGTTGACCGGCAACAAGCAGTCCCGGCTCGAGAGGTTGGCTTATCCCGGCGGCCCCTCTTCTCTGGAGGCCTATCACTGCCCCTGCTCTCCGGCCCAGGTGGTACGCCATGCGATGTTCACCCTGTTTCGCAGCGAGAAACCCGATATCCTGATATCCGGCATTAACTACGGTGAAAACCTCGGCAATATGATCAGCTGCTCAGGCACCGTCGGCGCAGCCCTGGAGGCCTCGAGTCACGGCGTCCCCGGCCTGGCCGTGTCCAAACAGACCGATATCGCCTCCCACCACAACTACACGCCCCAGGATTGGCGGGGTGCCGCCCACTTTCTCAGGAAGTTCACCACCCTGGTCCTGAGCAGGGAACTGCCGGCGGATGTCGATCTGCTCAAGATAGATGTTCCCGATGGGGCCGATGAACAGACCGGATGGCTGATGACCAGGCTCTCCCGATCCTCCTATTACACCAAGCACCTCGACAATACTTCGATTGCTACCAGGGTATGCGACTTCAAGACGCGGATCGTGGTGGCCGAGGAAGAACTTGAAAGCGACTCGGACATCTATGCCTTGGCTGTGGAAAAACAGGTTGCGGTGACGCCGCTGAGCCTCGATTTTACTTCCCGGGTAGATCTGTCCACTTTGCGCGATGCTCTTGCCTCCTAGGACGGGGTGTCTAGTATGGTTTCCCTGCACATAAGGACACCGCTGCTGGAATCGACCCCTCTGTCCCAGGTTGCCGGCTCGGAGGTCTGGCTGAAAATGGAGGCCATGCAGCCCTGCGGTTCTTTCAAGCTCCGCGGCATTGGCCGGGCCTGCAGCCATCACGCCGCCCGGGGAGTACAGGGGCTGGTGAGCTCGTCCGGCGGCAACGCCGGCATCGCGGTGGCTTACTGCGGGAGGAAACTGGGACTTCCGGTGACGGTGGTGGTGCCGTTGTCGACGCCTGAACTGGCCCAAGAAATGATTCGCGGCGAGCAGGCGGAAGTGATTGTCAGCGGCGAGTCCTGGCAGGAGGCCCATGGCCATGCGCAAAGTCTCTGTGGACCGGATCGGGTGCTGATCCACCCGTTCGATGACCCGCTGCTTTGGGAAGGGCACGCGACGCTCATTGAAGAGACGGCGCGGAGCGGGCTGCGACCGGATGCGGTGCTGCTTTCGGTGGGCGGAGGCGGGTTGCTCTGCGGGGTGCTGGAGGGGCTGCATAGCAACGGGATGGCGGATGTACCCGTACTGGCTGTGGAGACCCGCGGTGCGGCGTCGCTGGGCGCCTCCCTGGCGGCAGGCCGCCACCTTGAACTGAAGCGCATAGCCACCGTGGCCACCTCGCTTGGCGCCAAGAAGGTGGCAGCCAGGGCATGGGAGTGGTGCGGCCGCCATAATGTCACAAGTTTCAGCGTCTCTGACCTGGAGGCGGTGGAAAGCTGCCTGCGGTTCGCCGCCGATCACCGGGTCCTGGTCGAGCCGGCCTGCGGCGCCTCGCTTGCGGCCGTGTATGGACGACACCCGTTTTTACGCGGCAAGAAGAGGATCCTGCTGGTGGTCTGCGGCGGTGTCGGCGTCAGCTTCGAGCAGCTTCTGGAGTGGCAGCAACATCTCGAGAGAGAAAAACAATAATTTCACACACGAGTCAGTTATGGAAAAGCAACCCGCAAATTGTGCCCGCTGTCCCTTTAAGATCGCAGACCGGTTATGCCGGGAGGCGCAGGGCAAATCCCCCGATTTCTGCCCCACCGCCAACCTGCAGGAGCTGGTTGGGCAAAGTCTCGACGAATACAGGACCCATGACGACCTGCACGAGTTCGCCAGGCAGGCTTCTATTCAGGAGTCCAGCGGCTATGGAAACCGTGATCAGGGCTATGAAAACGTCAGGCCGATCAAACCCAGGATCGAAGAAATCATCGAATTTGCCGAGCGCATGAATTACAAGAAGCTGGGCATGGCTTTCTGCATCGGTTTGCGCAAAGAGGCCCAGGCCATTGAAAAACTGATCGGCGCCCGGGGATTTGAAATGGTCACGGTGGTCTGCAAAGTGGGCAGAAGCTCCAAGCAGACCATTGGACTCGACCGGTCCGAGCAGATCGACCCTGCCAAAGACGAGGCCATGTGCAACCCTGTCCTGCAGGCTATGGTCCTGAATCGGGAAAAGACCGATTTCAACATCCTGCTGGGCCTCTGTGTCGGCCACGATTCTCTTTTCTTCAAATATTCAGAGGCGCTCTGTACAGTCCTGGCGGTAAAAGACAGACTCCTGGGACACAACCCATTGGCCGCAGTCTACAACCTCGATAGTTACTACAGAGCGCTTAAATAATCAGTTTTCCTGCAGCGCCCGTTGAATGGTGCGGTGGATGATCGAACCGATTTTCCTGAAGCCGGCCGGGGACGGGTGTATCTCATTGCGCCACTGGTTGGGGGAGAGGGTACCCTGGGTAGCGGCAATGAACAGCTTCCCCGGGTACTTTGCCTCTACCCGGGCCAGGCGCTCACCGAAACGTTCGAGCATGAATCTGATTACCGCCTGCTGTTCGGCCGCATTGGTGAACTGTTTCTCCATCAGGAAGGGGTAGATCCAGGCTTCGCCGATGGGAAACAGATCAAACAGTTCGTAGCCCTCCGGCGAAGGGACACAGAAATCGTAGTTGTGGCTCACCACTTTGACCTCGGGATTCAGCGAATAGTAGAGCACCCGTTCCAGCAGCTCAACGTAGACCGACTCGATCAGGTCGAGCTTGTTGTCGAGCCGCTCGATCTCGATGCAGTCCTGCCATTGGGCGCAGCTCTGCCTGGGTTTGAGAAAGAGGTCGAAATCATACCTGCCGACGATATCGTTGCCGCCCCCGGAAAAGAGGATGATATCGAATTCCTTGGTGCCGAGCCGCTTGGTGAAGCCGAATTTCTGTTCACCGGTCATCATCGAGGCGACCTCGTCGCCGATGCTGGCCGTCGAATAGATTGCATAGTAGCTTCGTTCGGCCAGAATCTGAACGATGTTGGAGGGCGCGCCAAAGGCTATGTAACGGCGGGGGTAGGCAAACCAGGAGTCGCCCTCGGCGAGGATTCTGGTCGCTCCGGGGTAGTCCCGTACCAACCGGTTATAGCCTCTGGAATCGGTGGTATAGGGCATGTGGTACTCCTTGCAGTGATCACCGCTGCCGGTTCAGCAGACGTCTTGTTCTATTCCGGGGTTAACGCTGTTTCACCCAGGATGCCGTCACTCAAGGTCAGACAGCGGTCCATCTGATCGGCCAGCAGCCTATTGTGGGTGACCATCAGCACCGCCAGCGAACGGTCCCTGCTGATCGATTTAAGCAGATTGAAGACCATTTCCCCTGCTCTACTGTCGAGGTTGCCGGTCGGCTCGTCGGCCAGCAGCAGTTCCGGTTCCATGATAAGCGCCCGGGCCAGCGCGGTGCGCTGCTGCTCGCCGCCGGACAGTTCGTGCACCCGGTGCTGTTGCCGATGATCGAGTTCAACCGCAGCCAGCAGGCGTCGGGCAGGTTCTTCGGCCTCCGTTATCGATCTGCCCGAGATCAGGGCCGGCATCATGACATTCTCCAGGGCGCTGAATTCGGGCAGCAGATGATGAAATTGAAAGATAAAGCCCAGCGATCTGTTGCGAAAGGCCGCCAGCTCTTTATCGCCCTTCTGGTCGAGACGGCTCCCCTTGAACAGCAGCTGGCCGCCAGTGGCCGGAGCCAGGGTGCCGAGAATCTGCAGCAGGGTTGTTTTGCCCGAGCCGGAGGCACCGATGATGGCCGTCATTTCTCCGGGCTGTACCATGAGGTTGATGCCTTTGAGCACCTCGACCTCCTTGAGCCCGTTGGCGTAAGTTTTGCGCAGTTCGGTCGCCTGCAGCAGCGCTAGGGTCATGAGAGCACCTCCGCCGGCTTCACCCGCGACGCTTTCCAGGAAGGATAGATGGTGGCCGACAGGCTGATGATGATCGAACAGCAGGCGATGATGGTCACATCGGCGGGCAATACCTTGATGGGCAGGGTGGTCATCGGATAGACGTTGGAGGGCAGCTCGATGAACTGATACCTGGAGAGCAGCTCGCAAAGCCCGAGTCCGCCTAATACGCCAAGCACCGTCCCGGTCAGAGAAATGACCAGTCCCTGGAGAAAGAAGATCTTCATGATCGAGCCCGAGGTTGCGCCCATCGATTTGAGGATGGCGATATCCCGGCCTTTTTCCATTACCAGCATGATCAGGGCGCTGATAATGTTGAGCGCGGCCACTAAAATGATCAGCGCCACACAGATGAACATACCGATTTTTTCGAGCTTGAAGGCGGCGAACAGGTTGCGGTTCATCGACATCCAGTCGCGGGCTATGGTGCCTGCCCCGACTTTTTCAACGATCGCCTGGGCCACCCGGTCAGCCTCGTTGAGCAGCTTCTTGTCGACCAGTACCTCGATGCCGTGGGCCACGTCGCCGATCTCGAGAAACTGCTGGACCGCGTGAATATGCATATAGGCGAGTGAGGAGTCATACTCGTACATGCCCGACTCGAACACCCCGGCCACCCGGCAGGTTTTGATTTTCGGAATCACCCCCATGGGTGTCAGCGGGCCCGCAGGAGAGATAAGTCTGACCTTGCCGCCCAACCCCACTCTCAGATCGTTTGCGAGTTGGGCGCCGATGATGATCGGCGGCAGCCTCTCATCTTTATCGAAGCTCAAATCGTCGATACTGCCGGCAATCATCTGAGCGGACAGGCTGACCACGTTTCTGGCCGTTTCCGGCTCGATGCCCCGCAGAATGATGCCGGCGCCGCCGGTGGTACCGCTCAACAGGGTTTGGGCATAGAGATAGGGGGTCGCGCCGTTGACGCCTTCAACGCTCAGGACCTGGTCGCGCATCAGTTCGTAGTTGTCGATCGAGCCCTCGACACGCTGGACAATGATATGGCTGTTGATACC
>JARFQM010000108.1 GCA_029287755.1 Desulfofustis sp.
CTGGCCACACCGAGCAAAACCACCAGCCCCTGTTGGATCGCACCAACCGTTTGTCCGTCAACACGAACAGACGCGTCACTGACCCTCTGGACAACGGCTCTCATCTGTGCGGTTCTCCCGCCAATTGCCGCAGAAGGGAGAGGTTGGCACGGTCCATCTCGCCATCATCGCCCTTCGGGGTTTCCAGGACCATGGGGATTTCGACAAAACGTTGATCCTGCATCAGGCAGGCAAAGCCGGTGCGGCCGATGGTTCCCTGGCCTATATGAGTATGCCGATCGACTTTGCTGCCGCAGGGCTTCAGGCAGTCATTGAGATGGAACGCCTTGAGCTTGTCGAAACCGATCAAGCGATCGAATTCGGTCATG
This sequence comes from Desulfofustis sp., assembly GCA_029287755.1. The sequence goes on from JARFQM010000108.1 coordinate 369, forward strand.
ACCCGTGCATAGCTTTCTGCGGAAGACAGGTCGTATCCTGCGGTGTGGGCATGGCAGGTGTCGAAACAGATGCCGAACCGCTGTTCGTCGAAACCCTCCAAGAGTGCCGCGAGATGGGCAAAGTCGCCTCCCAGGTAACTGCCCTGGCCGGCAGTGTTCTCCAGCAAGAGCCTGACTTGTGGCGGGCTCTCCGGCAAAATTTCACGAAAGGCCTGGCGGATTCTCTCCAGGCCGACATCGACCCCGCTGCCAAGATGTGCCCCGGGGTGCATGACCAGGTCGGTAATGCCGAGTTGGGCACAACGGCACAATTCATCGCGCAGGGCAGCCTTGGATTTTTCCCAGACCCCGCCTTTCGGAGAGGCCAGGTTGATCAGGTAGGCGTCGTGGGCGATGACCGGACCGATGCCGCTCTCCTGCCAGGTTTGGCGGAAGGTCGCTGCTTCTGTCTCGGTAATGGGCCTGGCCTGCCAGCGGTTGGCGTTCTTGGTGAAAATCTGCAGGGCCGTGCAACCGACGTCAAGGCCATTGGCAAAAGCCTTCTCCAGACCACCGGCAACCGAGACGTGTGCACCGAGTAAACGGATCATTACGCCCGGTCCCAGAATCTCAACCCGACATTGACTTGTCTGGCGCTGTCGAGGTGCACATCGACAAAATCGGGGGTCTGCCCGTCGCCGACCAGGATCGTGCCCATGCCGAGCTTTTTCGCGGTCTGCAGATTTTGTCGAGAGTCTTCAATCATGATGCAGTGTTCAGGGGACGTCCCGAGTTTTTCCAGCACCGCAAGATAGGGCTCCGGCCAGGGTTTCGGCAGGTACGCGGCGACGCGGATATCGTAAACGTCTTCAAAGATATCCTCGATGCCGAGCGCCGATAGCACCCGGCTGGCGTGGCAGGTCGAACCGTTGGTAAAAACCGCCTTGCGTTGCGGCAGGGCATCAAGGGTATCACGCAGGATTGGATCGGGTCCCAGCCTGGAGCTGACATCGACGTCGTGAACGTAAAGCAGGTAGTCTTCCGGGTCGACGCCGTAATGGCGGATCAGACCTTGCAGGGTGACCCCGTAAAGCCGCCAGTATTCCCGGCGCAGAGCATCAACGTCCGGTGCCGGGATGCCGACAATCTCGGTCATGTAGCGATTTATGCGCACATCGATCAGGCCGAACAGGTGCTTTTCTGCCGGATAGAGGGTGTTGTCAAGATCGAAAATCAGAACGTCCATGGAGTTTATTCTCAGCCGCTAAGACACAAAGACTCTAAGGGTTAAGCAGCACGGTGAATTATTTTTTTAAACAATAAAATGCTTTTCCCTCGTGTCTTAGTGTCTTGGTGGCCCGTTAATGAATGAATAAGAAGAGCTAACATGTCGCGTTCAGGCTTTTATCTTGGAATATACTCCCCGCTGAACACTTCCGCTGCCGGACCGGTCATGAACACATCGCCCTTGCCGTCCCATTCCATTTCGAGGTCGCCGCCGGTCAGGTGATTGAGCAGTGTCCCCTCGGTGCGGCCGGTCAGGACACCGGCCACGGTGACCGCCGCGGCGCCGGTGCCGCAGGCCAGGGTCTCTCCGGCGCCGCGCTCCCAGGTCCTTTGGCAGACTTCATTCGGCGTGCTGATTTCGACGAATTCGACATTGATTCGCCTGGGGAAGAGCTCGTGGTTTTCGATCGCGTAGCCGTATTTTTTCACCGCGAAGTTCTCCAGGTCGTCGACAAAAATGACGCAGTGCGGGTTGCCCATCGATACACAGGTGACCTGGAAGGTCCGGTCGAGGATTTCCAGGGCCATGTTGATCACCTGCTCGTCGGCCGGGCCGACCATCTGCAGGTCGCCCCGGGTCAGCCGCGGACTGCCCATGTTGACCCGGACCTTGTCGATATGCTCACGTTCGTTGGGGAACATCGTCAGCGGCAGGTTGCCGGCGCCGGTCTCGATGGTGATCTCTGTCCGGTCGACCAGGCCGTGGTCGAACGCATACTTGGCGACACAGCGAACGCCGTTGCCGCACATCTCCGCTTCGCTGCCGTCGGCGTTGAAGATGCGCATCTTGACATCGGCCTGTTTGGATGGCTCGATCAGAATCATGCCGTCGCCACCGACACCGAAGTTCCGGTCGCTGATCTCACGTGCCAGGCTTTCCGGATCCTCGACCGTCTGCCGGAAGCAATCGATATAGACGTAGTCGTTGCCAGCGCCATGCATCTTGACGAATTTCATAGTTGCCCTCACCAGTTGTTATCCCCTGTCAGATTTTTATTATAGGGGGAAAGGTTTTCCGTCACAACCATGCATTGCCGATCTGGCATGCTCTGTTATGCTAAACAACAATAAAACTCCCCGTGCCACAGATCGGGGACTCAAGCAAAGGAGCCAAGCATGCCGCATCTTCAATTCGAGTTCAATTTCACTCCGGAAGGTGGCGAAAAGGCCGCATTTGCCGATGCTGTGCGGAACCATTTTGCCACGATCATGAGCACCGGGACCGACCATATCGGCATCACCTTCCGCTGCTATACGCAAGATGACCTGGTCTTCGGCCGGGCCGGAGAAGGGCCGATCGCCTTTCTCAACGCAGATATCAGACTGGGTCGCACGGCCGATCAGAAACGTCGCCTGGCGCTGGCAATCATGGATGAGATCAGCGCCCGGTGGAAAATGGCCAGGGAAAGCATCTATATCGTCTATACCGAACACGATGGCCCGGATTTCCAGTTGAGTGACCGGGTCCTGCCCTCCTGGCAGGCCGGGGAGGACCCGCTCAGCGATTAGTTGAGAAGGTGCGCAGGCGGTTTTAATCTTCTACCTGCTTGCCAAACAGGGACCTCGGCGTGATAATGAACAGGTGGCAGAATGGCCCGATTTGTTACAGGAGATGATCATGGCGTTTAATCTGAAAACCAAAGTCTGGCAGACCGGTGCACTGGACTGGTGGGCCATGCTTGGTAACGAAGATGTCTACCTGGGGAGCCGGGAATTCCCCATGCCACCGGAAGAAGGTGACGAATGGCACGTGAAAAAGACCGGCGACCTGTTCAAAATTATCGATGGTGAAATCCGCAAAGTCGGCAACAAGCCGCATACAGAAGCACCATGGATGTGAATGCTTGCGAAATTGTCCAGATCCCGGTTGCCGGCTCCGATAATTTTTCCTACCTGGTGATCTGCCCGGAAACCGGCAAGGCTTTTGGTGTCGACCCTGGAGTCTCGCCGGAGTGCCTGCTGCAGGTTGTCAGGGAGCGTGGCGTGACCCTTGAAGTGTTGGGCAACACGCACGGTCACGGTGACCATGTCGCCGGCAACCAAGAGGTCATCAGGGCGACCGGGGCCAAGCTGGCAGCAAGTCCTATCGATGTGCCGGATCCGGATATCCCCTTGGCTGAAGGCAGCCGCATCGAGGTCGGCAAGCTGACGATCGAGGTCCTGCATACGCCCGGGCACAGCCCCGGGGCGGTTGTCTTCAACCCACCGGGGGCGCTGATTACCGGGGACACCCTGTTTGTCACGCGTTGCGGGCGCGCCGATTTGCGCAACGGAGACCCGGCCGCCCTTTACCACAGCCTGCTGCGTTTGGCGGCTTTTCCGCCGGAAACAAAGGTTTTCCCGGGTCACGACTACGGGCCGAAGCCGAACTCAACAATCGCCTATGAGCGGCAGCACAACGAATACATCAAGTGCCCCGACCTGGAGAGCTTTATCAAGCTGAGGATGGGATAAAATCGGGGCAGCGGACAGTGGCCCGGGGGCTGGGAAAATCATAGATACCAAGCGGGGAGAGGAATGATTTCCTTTCCCCGCGGTATTGTTTCGGCGGCTGATTCTACTTCGGTTTTTGGTTTGGTTTGCTTCGACGAAACCGGGTACTGGCTAGGTTCCAGAGAAATTTAGTGTCCTGAAAGTCCCAAGCTAATAGAAGAATTGCTGCAGACATCACTCATAAGAAAATCTGCATAGAGTGTCTCGGGAGCGGGGTTTATGGGAATTTTGAAGAATTTTAAGGGTGGCTGGCGGACATACGGATCATTATTGCTGAGAGGTGTGTCAGTTACCCTGGTGTTGACATACAGATGATTTAGCTGCGCCTCAGATAAATCTCTCTCCGATGTCCAATGGCTAAAGCTAAAACAACAAGTTGCTTATCCTGAATTTCGCAAATAACCCTGTAGTCCCCAATGCGATAACGCCACAGACCAGCCCTTTCCCCACGCAAGGGTTCTCCAAAATGCCTGGGGTTCTTACACCCTTCAATACGATCTTCAAGCCAGTCGAGAAGCCGTTTTTGTATAGGCTTGTCTAGCTTGCGAAGTTGCTTCTCGGCATAGTCGCTCACCTCAACTGTCCAAGCCAAGGTCTTTCCTCAAATCTTTGAGAGATTTACTGCTGCGAGTCTCTGCCAGGGCCTGTTTCGCTAGCTCGAGATCTTCGTTGTCTTCCAGGTAGCGTACAATCGCTTCACGCACCACGGCGCTTCGATTGCTGCCTTTGGATTTAGCTAGCAAATCAATCTCTTGTTCTAAATCTTTTTCCAATCTAATGGCGAACATAAGTGCCTCCATAAATTCGTATTACATTGTATAACAAAAGGCGGTGACTATTCAACGAGAAAAGGTTGGTAGGGGTTGATGCGCTTCTGTGTCAACACCCGGTGCTGATACACTTGATTTCATGTCCCAAGGGCGTCCGGCTGACCCGGTCTCTAATGGTAGTCCTCTTCCCTCTGGTGTCGAACCGCTAGAATAGTTACAATGTTTTCTGCCTCAATTTCAAACAGGGCAACATACCCGCCATCTCCAAAACCTATCACCATCTCCCTCAGGAAAGGATTGTCAGGAGATGCCTTTCTACATGTGAACGGAAAGTCCTGAAGCAGGTCTATGCTCTTTCGAATAGCATCAAGTGCCCGTCGCGCGGCCCCGAGATCGCTCTCAACCAGGAATTCGTAGAGCCGCAAAAGGTCTTC
>JARFQM010000317.1 GCA_029287755.1 Desulfofustis sp.
CACTGATTTTCCCGATGCCAAGGGTCACGATTTCAGAAAAGTGTTTATGAAAGATATTCGCGACCGCGGAGAATCATTCGTCTCTTACTGGTACAACAAAGCTCCGACTGACGGAATGGAAGGTGCCGAGTCCGGCAGGAAACTGGCCTACTTTAAACTCGATCCTGACTGGAACTGGATTGTTGCCAAAAGTGTCTATCTCGATTCGATCGATCTCATTCTGCAGCAGAGAAGAGCTGCCCTGAAACAGGGTATACTGATCGATCTGGCTGTGCTGGTGGCCCTTTTCCTCGGCAGTGTGGTACTGGCCTTTTTCCTGACTTATTCTTTCTCCGTCGGCGTCAACGGGCTTCTGAAGAAGCACCGGGAAACTGAACGGCAGCAGGCGGGCGAACTTGAGAATCTATCCAAGACCATCGAAGAGCAGAACAAAAGCGACCGGCTGACCGGTGCCTACAATCGGGCTCACCTCAATGACGAACTGGCCAAGGAACAGGCTCGTTCGGACAGGTATCTGACCCCCTTGTCGCTGATCGTCTTCGATGTCGATTATTTCAGAGCAATCAACGACAGGCTGGGAAGATCGGCCGGTGACTCGGTGCTCACCGAGCTGGCCGCCATGGTCAAGGATAATATCAGAAAGACGGACATTTTTGCCCGCTGGGGAAGCGAGGAATTCGCCATCCTGGCACCGGGCATCGATCTGGACCAGGGCAGGATGTTTGCCGAAAAGCTGAGAATGCTGGTTGAAGAGTATGGCTTCTCAATCAAAGAAAAGGTGACCTGCAGCTTCGGGGCCAGCTTCTACAGACCATCTGAAAGTTCAGAAGACTTTGTCCAGCGCGCCGATGCGGCGCTCCAGCGGGCCAAAAAAGAAGGGCGCAACCGCTGCGTGGCCCTTGAGTAGCGGGAGTAGAGGGGGACACAATACCCATCCTGTCCCTCTTGGGACAGGATGGGTATTGTGTCCCCCGTAACTGTTCTGCTCTATGGGCTCTGTAACCTCGTCCACCAGATAGAGAATCGACCTATACGGTATGCCTGAATGCAGCGACAGACCGATCTCGCAGGTCTTGGAGGTCGAGTAGCCGGCGTCGCAGGAACAGACATGCTCCTCCAACCCGTGCAGGGCAGATCTATTCAGCTCCGGGTAATTGAATCCCCGGTCGCCGGCAAATCCGCAGCAGTACACATCTTCGGGCCAGACCACCCGGGTGGCGCAGCGCTCGGCCAGCTCCAGCAGCCTTCCTTCGAGGCCCATCTTACGGGTGGAGCAGGTCGGGTGGACAGCTATGGTCGTTTCCTTGCGGGTGAACTTGAGCCTGTCCATCAGATACTGCAGCACGAATTCTATGGGTTCGTAAACCTTCAGCCGCTTGTCCGCCGTGACTTTGATCCGTTGCAGGCAGGGGCTGGTATCGCACAAAACGGGTATCTCACCATTTTGGGAAGCGGCCAGCAATCTGTCGGAAAGTTCCGCTGCCTTGTTGTCCGCCTCGCTTAAAAAGCCCTTGCTCTCAAAAGCCTGACCGCAGCACAGACCGTTGAACTGGTCGGGATAGATCACTTCGTAGCCGCTCTTTTTTAACAACGATTTGGTTTTGTCCGGCAGGTCGGTGCGCTCTTCATCGTTGCGTGACGGGCCGCCCATGGCACGGGAGGCGCAGCTCGGGAAATAGACCACCTGCAATGGATTGGAGAGGTTGATAGGCCTGTTCTTGATCTTCTTGGAGCCGGTGGGCATTTCCCGGTTCCAAAGCGGCAGCCTCTTGAAGGTTGCCGCCCTGGCGACACGTGAAGCCGTGTCCATGAAAGTTGTGGAGCTGTGTTTGTGGATGGCGTCGACCCCGTTCAGTACCGATCCGATGGAGCGGGCGACCTTGTCAAAATGGGAGCCGACCTGGCCGGCAATTTTTTCGGCCAGGGGACCGTGGGATTCGTCGCGCAGCGCCTTGACCATTTTACCGGTGTCGATGCCGACCGGGCAGCGGATGGCGCACAGGCCGTCAGCGGCGCAGGTGTCCATACCCGGGTACTGATAACGGCGGGCGAAGCGCTTTACCTCCCTGGTCGTGCCCTCCGAGTCGATCCGGCGGCTGATCTCGCGTCGGCCGGCAATCCGCTGCCGGGGCGTGAAGCTCAAATCCCTGGAAGGGCAGGAAGGTTCACAGAATCCGCACTCGATGCACTTATCGGCGATTTCGTGGGTGGCGGGCAGCGGCTTGAGATTTTTGACATGGGTCTCGGCGTCGTCATTCAAAATAACGCCGGGGTTGAGCAGGCAGTCGGGATCGAAAATATCTTTGATTTCCTGCATCAGTTCGTAGGCGGCCGTGCCCCATTCTTTCTCGACAAACGGGGCCATGTTCCTGCCGGTGCCGTGTTCGGCCTTGAGCGAGCCGTCATAGGTGTCGACCACCATGTTGACCACCTCGTCCATGAAGTCGCGATAACGCGCCACCTCGCTGGCGATGGAAAAATCCTGGGTGAAGACGAAGTGCAGATTGCCCTCGAAGGCGTGACCGAAGATAATCGCCTCGTCATAGTGGTATTTGACGAACAGCCGCTGCAGTTCCAGGGCCGCGTCGGCGAGGTGTTCGGTGGCGAAGGCCACATCTTCGATGATGACCGTGGTGCCGGTTTCGCGTACCGCGCCGACTGCGGTGAACAGCCCTTTGCGCACCTTCCAGAGCGCCTGGTATTCGGCCGGAACCGAAGTAAAGGCGATGGGCATCACCGTGTCGAACCCGGCCAGTGAACTGGTCACCGACTCGACCTGGCCGGCCAGGTCTTCTTCATTGTTGGTGCGGGTCTCCACCAGCAGGGCGGTAACTGTCTTGTCGAGTCCCTCCAGGTAGTCGGGCATGCCTTCCTTGCCCTCGACCGATGCCAGGCTGGCCCGGTCCATGAGTTCGGCGGCGGCCACCGGCTGGCGGCGCAGAATGGGAATGGCCCGGCAGGCGTCTTCGACATTCTTGAAAAGAATCAGGGCCGAGGCCTTGTGGCGATGCTCGATCACGGTCTTGAAAATGGAGTCCGAGATAAAGGCCAGGGTTCCCTCCGAGCCGACCATCAGCCGGGTCATGATGTCGACCGGATCCTCATAGTCGACCAGGGAGTTGAGGCTGTAGCCCGTGGTGTTTTTGATTTTGAACTTGTAGCGGATGCGCTCCGCCAGTTCCTCATTGGCGAGTACCTTGCTGCGCAGCGCGCTCAACCTGTCGAGCAGGTGCCCATGGGTCCTGCGGAAGTTCTCAACGCTCTTGTCATCACCGGTATCGACCACGGTGCCGTCGACCAGCACCAAGCGCACCGAGGAAATGGTCCGATAACTGTTCTCCTCGACCCCGCAGCACATGCCGCTGGCGTTGTTGGCCAGTATGCCGCCGATTTTGGCGGTGTCGATGGAGGCCGGATCGGGGCCGATCTTGCGATCGAACGGTGCCAGCTCCCGGTTGGCGAAGCTGCCGATGATGCCAGGCTGCAGCTGGATGAGACCAGCCTCGTCGTAGATCCTGTAGCCGCTCCAGCCGCGCCCCAGACGCACCAGGATCGAGTCGGTGATCGACTGGCCGGACAGACTGGTGCCGGCAGCCCGAAAAGTGACCGGCAGTTTTCTTGTGCGCGCCTCGCGCAGGATGATCCGCACTTCGTCCTCGCTTTCCACATCGACGATGATTTCCGGGACCAGCCGGTAAAAACTGGCATCGGCGCCAATGGCTACTTTTTTAAGAGGATCGGTGATAATCCGATCTTTTGGGATGGTCGTCTCAATCTGTTTCTTGAATTCACGATATGCGTCTTTCACGCCGATTCCTCCGCATCTGAGCGAACAGGGCCGATAAAACTAAATGACGACATAAGTCCGTACCTTCTTGATCATGGTGAACTCATGACGTCATCCATTAGCGCTTTATGAGAATAATTCCTGATACTACTTACCATTTTTGGCGCTGAAAAGAAAATCCAATCGCAAATCACCGCCCGGCCGCAATGATTCTCAGGGACTCAACACAAGCAGCTTGCAATGGTACCCACTATTGAATAGTGTTAACCGATGAACTACGGCACCGTCGAAAGGCACCACATGTCCGTTGCGGACGAACCCGAGGCCGCGGTCGGCATCATTGCCTGCGGCCAGCCCGAGGAGTCGATCCTGCTCATTAAGAGAAACGAAAATGAGCACGATCCCTGGTCAGGTCATTATGCCTTTCCGGGCGGCCGCAAAGAAAACGGGGATGCAACCATCTACCAGACCTGCGTACGCGAGGTGCGGGAGGAGACCGGCATCATCCTCGCACCGGACGCCTTGCAGCAGATCTGCGCACCGACCCGCGCCGGCCGCAACGTGAAGGCCCCTGTTGTCGTTCAGCCTTATGTCTTCAGGCTCAGCGCACGGCCTGAGGTGATTATCGAGGAAAAAGAGATAGACCGCCATGTGTGGCTGGCAGTACATTCGTTCAAAGATGTCGCCAACCACCGGGTGGTCGAGGCCATGCCCGGCATGATCAGACCGGTGTTTCCAATGGCTGATTACTATATCTGGGGCTTCACCTACGGCCTGCTCTGCCGCCTTCTGGACGTCGATCAGACCTTGGTGTCCGCTTGATCTTGACCCGAAGGTTCGCTTTTTTAGAAGTGGTAGGTGAGGAGGAGGGAGGCGACGGGATACCACTGAAACCAGCTCAACTCATCCTCGATCTCCTGCTCCTGTTCCCTCAGAAACTGCTGGACTTCTTCGACGTCGTTGACGTCTACCGGTGCGTTGACCCGCAGGTTGGTCACATCCGGGGCTCCCTGGTAGAGAACGCCCAGTTCGAGACCGAGGCCCCAGCCGGTTTCATTGCTGTTGGATCGCCAGCCCAGACCCACATAGGGCGCCACCGGGTTGAACTCCACATCGCCGGAGATGGAGACATAGTCGGACAGAAAGTCGTAAGCCTGATACTGGGCCGGAAAGCTTTCCGGCGGCAGCGAGCCTTCCACGCCGACGGAGTTGTTGTTGAAATAGGCCCCGCCGGTCAGGAAGAACGCGCCGCCGAAGGGGTGAATGTCGAACAGGGCGGAAATTGAATTGAACTCGGGCTCGAAGGTGTAATCTATTCGATCGATGGTCGAGTCAAATTCCCAGATGAGGTAATTCAGCCCGCCTCTGAGCCTGGTGTGGGGAATCAGCGCCGCGCTGATTTCGGCACCCACGCCCATGGTGCCGGCCTTGACATCAATGCCGAAGCCTTCGTCGGCCCGGGCGGTGGTGTGGGTCAATCCAAACAACGATACCAGTAAGAGTGCACTAAGAATTGCGTGGTGTAAACGGCTCATAAAATCCTCATGTGTTGATTCAGACGTGGGGGTGAAATTATCCTATATTACATGAATTCTTTTGAAAGACAATGCGGGAGTCATTATACCGGAAGGCACGGCCTCTAAATTGGCATCGATTCAGAATAATTTTACCTTAAACCTTGTGCCGCTGAGGCTTATCACGACACCGTCCGTGGTAATCTCCTCGAGCACCAGCTCCGCTTCGATCAAGCCACCCTCGCGGATGACCGCATCGTTAATCATAATCAGCCTTAAACTCGGCTCTGGCGAATAGACGTGGCCGCTGAATTGCAGCTTCGGTACTTTCTGCTGAAAATCGAGGCTCATCTCAGTGAGATAGGGGATTTCGGCAGGCGGCCGGGCAGGGGGCTCGACCTGAGGTTTTTCTGCAACCACAGATGGTGGCCGCGGTATCGTTTTCTGCACCGGAACAGGGGGCGGGGATTTGTCCTTCACCGTATCGGTCCCGGGGGCGGTGGTTGGTTCAGCAGTGGCGGAGACATCGGAAACGGCGGTATCGTTCTGCGACCACCACCAGCCTGCCCCGAGAATGAGCGCTATTATCAGCATAACGCTGGTGAGAATCAGGCCCAAAATGTTTTTGCTCTTCCTGGACGGCGTCTCATCTCTGATGAAGGTAAAACCGGCACGGGCGGGCCGCTTCTGGTTCTTCAGCCGCTCTGCCTCAGATTTTCTCAGGGAGTCGAGGAGATAGGACATGGTGTGCTGAAACGGTGCGGGAACATTTCTTTGATTCAGTCGGATATTTCGATTTCATTGATCACGATCCTGGTTGCGGCGGCCGTTTCCCGTCGGTCCGAAATCTCTACGGGTGATATGAAAATACTGCTTTGGGCAACCAGGATCTCAGTCTCGCCGGGGTCTTCACCTTCACCTCCCGATTGAGGCTCTGCCAATTCCTCGACAAACGGCTGTTCAGCGGTGGCCACCGCTTCAGTCGTGCCTGTCTCGGCAGGCGGGATTGCAGCCTCTTGCTCTACTGGCTTCGGAGCCGGCGGTTCATCACCCAGGGCCACTGTTTCTTCG
>JARFQM010000393.1 GCA_029287755.1 Desulfofustis sp.
GGCTTTGCCCTATCTGCAATTTGTCGGTTTCAGCGATCAGGATCAGGGCCTCGATCGCCTGGTTCATCACCGCATCGACCTTCTGATCAAGCAGGGCGCGCCACCCTACCGCTACTGGGTTAGCGAGACATCCGCCAAGAGTCTTATCGCCGAAAAGCTCTTTCTATCCAGCCAGGACACGGCCGGCGGCGGCGGTCAGCCCGAGGTTGTCAAACAGCCCGTACAGGGGTTCGCCATCCGCTATATCGACTGGCTCTTTCCGGGCATCCTAGGCATGAACATGATGTTCAGCGCCTTGTGGGGTGTCGGGTACGTGGTGGTGCGCTACCGCAAAACCGGCGTCTTAAAGCGCCTTAAAGCCACTCCGCTGACCGCCTTCGAATACCTTTCGGCCCAGCTCGTCTCGCGCCTGTGTGTCTTGATGTTTTCGCTTATCCTGGTGTGGGTCGGTTGCGACCTGATCTTCGACTTTCAGGTTCGCGGCACCTACCTCAACCTGTTCTGGGTCTTTCTGGCCGGCAGCCTCAGCATGAGCGCCCTGGGGCTGTTGCTCGCCTCCCGCGGCACCAGCGAAGAGTTCACCACCGGCATTTTAAACTTCATTTCGTGGCCCATGATGTTTCTATCGGAAGTTTGGTTCTCCCTGGAGGGCGCGCCGCGTTGGGTGCAGCAGGTAGCCCAGATATTCCCCCTGACCCACCTGCTGCGCGCCGCCCGGCGGGTGATGGGAGACGGAGCCGGATTGACAGAAATCGGTGTCGAGATGACCGTCCTGGTAGCCAGCGCGATGCTCTTTCTGGCTTTGGGCGCCACACTCTTTTCGTGGAACCGTTGATAATAACGAACGTGAGGGGCTACTGCAAATTAGACCCCATTCGGGTTAACGTCCGTAAGGCTCTCAGCTATCCAACCGCAAGCGGGAGTTGCTGGCAGAAACCAACAATGCTATTAATACCAATTGTTTTTTCTGCCAACACAACCAACGATTTGAAAATTGGACAGCTTTTAGCGATATTATTGGTCTGGATTTAATGCGGAAACTCACCATCACCTTTGGCGGTAAGGACGTTACCATCGCCTTTCCTGCCGAACTCACACCATTCATCAAGCGCCTCTTTTCATCCCTAATATGCGCTGAAACCACCGCAAAACCTCTTTTTACAATTAATCATGATCCGGAAGACGGGCGCTTCACCATCCTTAAGGATCATGCCGTTATTGCGGAAGCAAGTTCAGCCGACCAATGTGCTCAGTTGCTTGAAAAGGTCGTTTTACGGGCTATTATCAAGTCGATCGATTCGGGAGTGGCACTTTTGGGCGCCGCTGTCGCTCATCAGCAAAAAGGCATATTTATTCCTGCCTTACCCGGAGACGGCAAGGCACTTATGGTCGCATGGCTGCTGGCCAACGGGGGCCAATACCTGACTGACCGTCTGGTGGTTTTTCCCGGTGGCAGCCAGGGTCTCCGCGCCTTTACCAGTACTTTAAAAATCGATCGCCGTATCGCCCCGCTGGTGCTGCCACTGATCGGGCTGGACGCAGCCGCGCCGGAATTGATCAATACCCCTGAAAAATTGCTGGTGCCACCGACCGCCCTGCCAGCCGTGCCCGGCAACCAAGCCATCGTCCCCGGCCTGATGGTGTTTTGCAATGTCCGCAGAACCCATAAATTTTCCGCCACCGTCTTGACGCCTGCCCAGGCGGGTGCAAGTTTGATGGGTTGCGTTGCCAACAGCCACCGACTAGATCGATTGGGACTGCCCGTTATCAGCGCCTTGGCACGCAAAGTTCCTGCTCTGGATATTCTCTTTGATTCCATCGAACAGCTTGATAAGAACATGGGCACACTCCTCGGCCTGGTACACAAGGGCGACCTCAATCCGAAAATTTGGATACAACTGAATAGGATGTTCCAAGTAGAAAGGAACGCACCAACACAGTCAGAGACGCTCCAAGCAGGAACAACTGTGGCTTCTCCGGTTCCCGCCCCCACGCCTACCCATAGTAAAAGAAAACTGGCCATTGGCATGCCGACCTATGATGATTTCGACGGTGTTTATTTTTCTATTCAAGCACTACGCCTGTATCACCCGGAAGTCACCGATCATACAGAAATAGTGGTAATTGACAACAATCCGTCTGGGCCCGCAGCCACGCATTTAAAGGCGCTGGACAAGAAGATAAAATACTATCGCTACATTCCGGTTGCAGAGAAAATGGGTGCGGCGGCGGCGAAAAACGCGGTTTTCGAGCATGCCAACGCTGACTATGTCTTGTGCATGGATTGCCATGTCCTCATCGAACCGGGGGCTATCTCAAAACTACTAACATACTTTGACACCCACCCTGATTGCAGGAATTTATTACAGGGTCCCCTGTTGGATGATAGCCTGACTACTGTGTTGACCCATTTTAACCCCCAATGGAGTACAGGCATGTATGGTGTTTGGGGGCATGATGACCGCGGGGCCGACCCTGATAACGAACCGTTCGAAATCCCGATGCAGGGAATGGGTCTATTCGCCTGTAAAAAGGCAAACTGGCCAGGTTTCAATTCACATTTTCGCGGGTTTGGTGGTGAGGAGGGTTATATACATGAAAAATTCCGCCAGGCGGGAGGAAAGGCGATGTGCTTACCGTTTTTGCGCTGGACGCACCGGTTCGCACGGCCTATGGGGGTGCCCTATCCCATCAACTGGGAGGACAGAATACTTAATTACCTGGTCGGTTTTTCAGAGCTGGGGCTTGAAACTGATTCCATAATCGAGCATTTCACAGCCCATCTTGGCGAAGGGGCTACGGCCATTCGCGATGCAGTCAAAGAGGCGGAAAAAGTGCTCGGCAAGCCACCGGTTTCTGGTAAAGGATTTAACGGGATAATACAGGAAAAATACGATCAACTCAGGCGGCAACCATCAGATATCAATGAGCACCTGTCAACAATTAAGGGGTTCTCTAAGGATCGGAACCACGTAATCACGCTGGGTGTGGGCAGCGCGGTTTCTACATGGGCTATCTTGGCTGGCAGCCCCAAGAAAATAACATCATACGACATCGCCAAACACAAAAATGTCGATCTCGCCAAGCGTTGCGCTGCCGCGCAAGGAATCGATTTCACCTTCATTGAAGCTGATACCCGGCGAATCGATATTGAACAAGCAGACGTTATGCTTATAGACACCCTGCATACCTATAAACAGCTCTATACGGAACTGGTGAAGCATGCGGATAAAATATCACACTCAATTCTAATTCATGGTACCGTTTCATTTGCTGAAACGGATATGCCGGATATCTACAATCTGGAACCGAAACTGTTTGTTGATTGCCCGGACAAACAGGGACTGATCGCGGCCATTGATGATTTTATCGAAGCCCATCCACAATGGGACAAACACCAGCATTTTACCAATAACAATGGATTGCTGGTGTTGAAACGGGTTGGTACCGGTTCATCGCTACCCTTTATCTCCTGCATTTGCCCAACTTATAAGAGACCGGATTTATTGAGAAACGCTCTGGCCTGCTTTCTGGCGCAGGATTATCCCAAAAAACGGTGTGAACTGGTGATTTTGGATGATGCCGGCCAGTTTGAACCGCAGGAAATG
>JARFQM010000414.1 GCA_029287755.1 Desulfofustis sp.
AAGTAGCCATAGCGCGTCGCCTCCTGAGGAAAAGCGGGTACTACCAGGAGGCTCGAAAGCTCGGCAGGCTCATCTCCGGGATCTGCCACGATCGTTCGGGCTGCAACCTCTTTGTTATTACCGGTGGGGGGCCAGGGATTATGGAGGCGGCAAACCGCGGGGCTGACGATGCCGGGGCTCAATCGATCGGCCTCAATATAGTCTTGCCGCATGAACAGGCGCCAAATAGCTATATCAGTCCCGAACTCTGTTTTCAATTCCATTACTTTTCCGTCCGAAAAATGCATTTTCTCATGCGGGCTCAGGCTCTGGTTGCTTTTCCAGGGGGATTCGGCACCCTCGATGAACTTTTTGAAACATTGACCCTTATTCAGACAAAAAAAATTGAACCGCTTCCTGTTCTGTTGTTTGGCAGAGAGTTCTGGCAGCAGGTGATAAATTTTGATTTTCTCGTTGAAGAAGGGGTAATCTCGCTCGAAGACCTGAATATATTCAACTATGTAGAAACAGCTGAGGAAGCGGCAGATATCATTCGGAACTATTTTCAGTCACAGGGAGCTGAATGAGCTGAAAGAGTTGCTTGCTGTTGTAATTCCGCTGAGTCGATCATAAAAATGTAGTAGGTGCCCTTCCCTGCCGCCTGCGTGATTAGTTGAACATTAAAGGACCCGCCAGAACAATATCTGAAATCAGAACCCAACAGACATATCAGAAATAAGCGTGACTCTAATCCACGCAGCGCGTTTTCCCTTTTAATTGTTCGTACAAAATCATACAATTTTGTATGGTTTTCAGTATCTAGCCCAGTACCATAAATTCAGCACTTTATTCCTTTCTTGCAGTATCAGGCGCAGCGGGTGACATGCTCGCTGAAAGCCTATTGAATTACACCGATCGGACAAACATTTTCAGGTTTGGTTTGGCAATAGTCCGCGAGCATTTAAACAGGAGTCACCAGTCAGTCATACAAGAACCAGACACAAAAACTACCGCTCAGGATAAAGAGGAGTGACGGCCCCGCGAGCAAATAAATCAACAACGGACTCGTAAACATTTGCACCTGAAACACTGCAACCTGGAAAATACCAAACCCGCATTATGAGCAAATCAACGCAGAGCAAAAACTCGGATAGATCGGCAGGCGCTGGGCCGCTCCCCTCTTGGTTAAGTATTTCTCGCTTGAGGCAATGGTATTTAAACTATCGTGCACAAAGAGAGTTGACCGAGCACGTCGTCGAAAAAATCGATCCGCAGCTTCGCTGGGTAAGAGGATACAGGAAACGGCTGCGCCTGCCGCTGCAGACGTGCCGTGACCATTGCCGGAAGATCGTAGAGGGTCTTCCTGGTCCTATCGAACTGGAGCCACCGGGTTATGATGCACATCCACTTATCAAAGCAGCTTTTCGGGGCGCCGGGAAGATAGAGCCTTTACTAAGGCAGGCTGAGTTCGAAATCGACAATTCTGAGCAACAGGGGACGCGTCGTATTGCACTGCTCTCAATGATCCACAGCAGTAAAGAAATGTTCGGCAGGAAACAGAACGGTGCAATGCAGCTAGGTGAAGAGCGACTGGTTGCCATAACATTTGCCGACCACAAGATTGTAGGGCTGGCGACGAGCCTCGAGGTGTCTCGAGAAAAGCTTGAGAAGGTAGTTTTTGAACTGATTATCGAGGCGGCGTCCCACGAGCTTGCCTTGAGAAGGGATGATGTCAAGGAGCTTAAGGAACGTCGTGAGAAGTTGCAGGCGATGTGGCGTATCTTTGGCGGATCATCTCGCTTCGAAGAGGCGGAAGAACCGCATTCTTCGAAAGAGCGGCAGAAGCTCGTGAAGATCCATGCACTGCTCGAAGAGACAGAACGGGAATTGTCGGAATCACTGCGAGGCACAGAGAGTCCCGGCGACAAGATCAACTATGTTGAATCCCACCTCTCCTCTCCTTGGACTATCTTTGAAGTAGAACGCTTGACATTCAGGCTCGACTGGCGAAACGTCGTCACCGAGGATCCGGATCATCAAGCGAGCACGGTACACCTCGCCCGCTGCTCACTCGGTAAGGAATTTGCTCGAGATGCCGTTCTCATCACCTATGATGTGGGCGCTCTCGATACCAAAAAAGCCAGCCCCAACATCGGCTGAAACGAAGTTTATCCATTCATGATAGCATACCTATTTCCCGAGGAGCCCGAAAACAAAGGACATGCCAGCCGGTCCCTCCTCAGGCGCCCCTGTGCCGGGGAGGAATAGCCGATTTTTTCATGTGACCACGCTACCGTGCAGGGCAAATTGGATGATGCGTTCTTGGAGGCAGTCGAATGAAGCCTATTTCTGCCCAGAAAATTCTACCGTTTCTCGCCTGGTTTCCTAAATACAACATCCAGACTCTGCGGGACGATGCACTAGCAGGGCTCACCGTTGGTGTTGTCTTGATACCTCAGTCTATGGCCTATGCCATGATTGCCGGATTGCCTCCTGTCTTTGGCCTCTACAGCGCCACCGTCTGTACTATAATAGCAGCACTCTGGGGCAGTCTCCGGCAGCTTTCGACCGGTCCGGTGGCGATAACCAGTCTGCTGGTAATGACGTCCCTTAGTTCCCTGTCCACGCCGGGTACCGAAGAATACATAAGCCTGGCATGCAGCCTCGCACTGCTTGTCGGTCTTTTCTACCTCCTTCTGGGTTTCCTGCGCCTCGGCATTTTGATGAATTTCATTTCCCACTCCTCAGTCAAGGGGTTCACCGCCGCCGCCGCCATCATCATAGCCACGACTCAATTACCGCACGTTCTTGGGGTTTCTGTTGACCAGCAGGACAACGCCCTGGGAATGCTGATGGCCTTGGCAGGAGAACTTCCCCAAGTAAATCTCGCTACCCTCGGCACAGGGCTGGCCGTTTACATAACAATCCATTTGCTCAGGCGATTTAGCCCCCGCCTGCCAGCCGGCTTAGCCGGTCTATTTATCGGAGCGGTGGGTGTCGCCATTTTCGGACTGGAGAAACAGGGGGTAGCCACCATCGATGCGATCAGCGGAGGATTGCCTAGTTTCATGCCGCCGAGCCTAAATTTGCAGTCACTCGCCACCCTGGCAGGCTCAGCGGTGGTTATAGGCTTGGTCAGTTTTGCTGAAACCTATTCGGTAAGCAAGGCAATCAGTGCGCAGACAAAACAGAAACCGGACGTCGACCAGGAACTGATTGGCCAGGGGTTGGCAAACCTGGTCGGATCATTTCTGCAATGCTTCCCGGCGAGCGGTTCTTTTTCCCGCACTGCACTAAACTACTCCAGCGGCGCCCGCACCGGGATGGCTAGCATGTTTTCCTCTGGCACAGTCGTCATCACCTTGGTCGCTCTCACCCCGCTCTTGAGCTTCATTCCCAGGGCAGCGCTAGCCGCACTGGTGATAAACGCCGTTATTGTATTGTTTCGCCCCCGCGACCTTTTTTCATTATACCGGAAGAGCCGACATGACGGGATCGTGGCGTTCACGGTATTTACCATGGGGCTGCTTATCAAGCCAGATTACGCGCTTTTGCTCGGCATAATCCTCTCTCTTATGTTCTATCTCTGGAAAACAATGCACCCGAGAATTATCAGGGTGACCCGCGACGAATCACTTGGGATATTCCTGGAAGCTGACCGGCAAGGCAAACCCAACTGTCCCCAGATCCTGCTGTTGCAGATCAACAGCGAGATCTACTTCGGTAACGCGGAACACGTTGTGAACCGCATTATGGAACGGGTGCCTTTACAGAGCACACCATTGAAATACCTCATCCTCGATTTCCAGAGTGTTACCTGCATCGACATTACCGGCATTGACGAGCTGCAAGGTCTTCTATGCGAATTGCGTGGACATCGGATCAACACAGCATTTCTTAACCTCAATGATGAGGTTCAGAATCAGTTCAGCAGCAGCGGACTTAATGCCGAGCTTGATCCTGATCTCATCTTCACGGGCAAGGGGTCGGCGATTAAGACGCTGTTTGCCCGCCTCGACCACGAATATTGCCGCACAGTATGCCCGCTTTCTCTGTTCAATGAATGTAAATCCGTGAAAATGCCCTCGGCCTAGACAGTCATCAGGCAGGACGGGGCAAACGCCAAAATCGTTCGTTTGGTATCTAGCGAGCAGGCGATATCCTTGTGCCAGGAAGCTTAAATCCGGATACGGGAAGGTATTTTACTGCCTAGAGCGCGATCGCCAAATCGAGTGTTCACTTTTGAGTGGACAAACTGATAAATCCTAATGGTATTTTGGGGGAGTTGCTTCGGTAATCGTGCAAGTGCTTTTTGATTGCTAAAAAACTTTAGTGAGTCTCTTTACGAGATTTTTTCCCTGCAAAGTCTTAAACTCCTGTCTGATTAACTATTCCACCCGACTTGCTGCATCCCGCCGCAGAACTCAATATTGATATTGCCGAGGCAAGCATCTAAAATTTCTATATCTTCAAATTTAGGGGTTCCTGATCACTTGAGAATTGAGCAGGCTGGATCAAAAGATAGGTTTCCAGCGGCAGTGCTCTTCAGTGTGAATAAATGTGCTGACCAGGTAATTGACACCGATAAACAAACGTGCACGTGAAAAGTCATTACCGGCGGGCAGAAGGTGCCTGTCCGCCGGTCGGATAGTATCAGCTCTTGACCAGTTGTTGTGCCTGGTCAAATTTCTCGAGTACTTCTTCGGGTGGTTTGGGGCTGATTTTGCTGACAATAACTATGGCGATAAATTCAAGGATAAATCCGTGAAGAAGTTCATAAAAATATTCTCCCTCGATCTTTATGTAGTTCTTTACAATAAAGATTGTTACCGCCCCGACGATCATTCCTGCCAGGGCGCCATATTTTGTGAGTCCACGCCAGCAGAGTGAAAGGATAACGAGTGGACCGAATGCTGCGCCAAACCCGCCCCAGGCATAGCCGACCATGGCCAGAATAGTGCCGGAGTCTCTCGAGGCAATTAAATAAGCCACAAGAGCAAATCCGACAACACCAAATCGGCTGATCCACGCTTTCTTTTTATCGTCAAATCGAGCAAAGAAAGGCAGATCCTCAGTAAGAGAGGAGGTCAGCACCAGGAGCTGGGAGTCGGCTGTTGACATAACCGCCGCCAGAACCGCCGCCAGAACAAAACCGCCG
>JARFQM010000454.1 GCA_029287755.1 Desulfofustis sp.
GCGAGACCCTGAAGAAGGTGCTCGGCGCCCATGCCGAAAAGCACAAGGTAGACGTCGACACCGTGCTGGAAAAATGCAACTACACGGCCCGCGGTGAACTGGCCTTCGTCCCCCATCACGAACCGCCGCTGCGCCATGGCAGCAAGGATGAGTACCCGTTTGATTTCATTGACTACAAATCGCGCCTCAACCGCGAGGGGAGGAGCCAGAACGCTCCCTGGTACTATGAATTCAAACACGTGGACCCAGGCGACGTGGGGGGACAGGATTCGCTGAGAATAAACCCTGTCGATGCCGGGAAGCTCGGCATCAAGGACGGCGACCGGGTGAGGGTGAGCTCGACGGTGGCAACCGGTGAGTGCGTGGCCAGGGTCTGGGAAGGGGTACGTCCCGGCACGGTAAGTAAATCTTATGGCCAGGGACATTGGGCCTACGGCAGAACCGCCACCGGCGATTTTGGCAAGAGTGCCACCCGCGGGGTGAACAACAACACGATCATACCCTGGGAGCTTGAGCGGCTGTCCGGATCGAATGCCAGGAACGGCGGGCACGCAGCCGTCAAGATCGAGAAAATATAGGTAGGGAGACAGAACAATGACACAATATGCAATGGTAATCGACTTGAGAAAATGTGTTGGCTGCGGCGCCTGTGCTCTCGCCTGTAAGACCGAGAACAATACGGCATTGCGACGCAACGGTCAGACTTTCAACTGGGCGGACTTCGTTCACGAGACCAGTGGAACCTTTCCGAATACCAAATTTCGCACGCTGCCGGTGCTCTGCAATCACTGCAGCGAAGCAGCCTGTGTTGAGGCCTGCCCGGTTGAGCCGAAGGCGATGTTCAAGACGGAGGATGGCATAACGATGCACAACGACGAGCGCTGCATCGGCTGCAGGGCCTGCCAGGAGGCCTGTCCTTATAGCCTTGACGAGGTAGAGAAAGATGGCGCGTATGGCGAATACAGCGTTATCAGCTACAACGAAGAGGGAGAATCCACCCAGCCGTTTTTTACCGACAAGAGCCAATTGGTGCCCAACGGATCTACCTCGGGAGCTGAACTGGCAGAGATCGCAGGGGCAAATCCGCCTCACCAGACTATGTATTCTCACCCTGACTACGAGAGCGTGCGCCGGGACAATATCGTTGAAAAGTGTATTTTCTGCGATCATCGCCTTAAAAACGACGAATCACCAGCATGTGTAGAGGCGTGTCCTTCAGGCGCTCGTGTGGTGGGCGACATCAACGATGCAAACAGCGAGGTTGCCCAACTGCTCAAAAAACACAAGAACTTCGTCTTGCTCCCCGAAGAGGGCACCGAACCAAACGTCTACTATATCCGGGAGTACTCGGCCCGATAAGACAGACAAGAACCGGCCGGGGCTCATGAGCGTATCCTTCATGAGCCCCGGCCTTAACCTTCTCAAAACATCCTGATGGCTTCTCACACTGACGCGCTGACCCGCGCTAATTGTTTCAAGTTGCTTGCCGCCTGTTTCTATGAACCTGAAAAGGATTTGCTGGTCGAAGAAAACCTCTGCCAGAATCTGCAAAACCTCCTTGACGGTTGGGCGTCCGGGGCGGCGAAAGCCGCCTCGAATATGGGGCTTGCCTTGTTAAGCACAGAGCAGGAACAGCTGAGCCTTGCCCATGCGGAACTTTTTATCGGACCATTCGAACTAATAGCACCCCCATATGGGTCTGTGTATCTCGAGAAAAATCGTCAGATCATGGGCGATACGACGATGGGCGTACTCAAGAGCTATCAGGAAGCCGGACTATCCGTGGACGAAAAGGAGCCTCCCGATCATATCGCCATAGAGCTGGAGTTCATGTCATTTCTCAGCACCAGAGAGGCAGAAGCCAGGGCGCAAGGTGATGCGGGCGGAGCAGAGAAATTTTTCGCAAAGCAGAAAGATTTTTATCACAATTATTTACGCTGGGTTCCAAACTTTTGCGAGGCGATAAAGAAAGGAACGAAGAGTCCATTCTATCAATCTCTGGCGGACAGTCTTGACAGGTTAATGGTAACCTGCCGAAAATGTTACGGGGGGTGAGGAAATCCCGGGCCTTGAGAGGTAATAAACTGCAGATCGATGTCGTCCTTTAG
Organism: Desulfofustis sp.; assembly: GCA_029287755.1. The sequence goes on from JARFQM010000454.1 coordinate 2,109, forward strand.
CCTGATCCAGAAACTTGCTGCACATTCCAGCCGGCAGACGGCTGATTTTGCCCATGACAGGTGCCTGCGAAAACGCCTGAACCGCTGTGCGTGTGCAAACTGCAGAGACGCATGCAGTGCAGGCGCAATATCGCTCAAAGATCGCAGAATAAGCTTCGATGCTCGGGCATGCACCGGATGCATGCGCTGTACGACCGCATGTCCTAATGACGCCTTTACTTTTTCGGGATTTGAGGTCGACTCGCTGTGCTTTTCAGAAGACAAGGCTGAGCTTGTTGTGCTATCGTGCACCAGGCAGAGCCAGATATACCCGGAGGAACGGCTGGTGCCATGCCTGGGCGGCATAACCAATGAGCACCTGCTGGCCCTGGATATGTCTGGGGAGTCCGCCCTGGCGTTCAATATATCATCCTGCGCCGGTTGCGAAAACTACCATGGGGTGGAGGACTTTTTACACAGGCTGGCGTGGCTCAAGCAAGAGGCCGGTCCTCTTTTCCGAAGAAAACAGATGCTCATATCAGATCAACAAGAGGCCGCCGCCTTCGACCAGTCGGCCAGACGATCGTATCTTTCCAGCCTGAAAGAAAGTTTATATGAGACGATTGGCGCCCAATTCAGTTTTCACACAGACAGTTCCAGACCTGCAGTCAGAACCAGCAGGAGAATACCCGTCAGGGTCCAGATCAAAGCACATCTGATGGAAAAGGCTGCCTCGACAGACAGGCAGGCGCTGTCGAGGCTCATCAATCACCGGCTCATTATAAACCAGGACTGCAACCTCTGCCCTTTGTGCAAGGGAATATGCCCAACGGGTGCACTCAAGATTGAGCAGACCGAAGGGAAAAAAGAACTCGTCTTTGCTGGCACGCTCTGCAGCGGGTGCGGGCTGTGCGTTTCTTTCTGCACGCAAGAAGCACTTTCCCTCCAAAAACCAGACTCCTGGATTGCGGCTGCCGGCCCGCGCTGCCACCCTCAGTCGCCTGCGGCTCTGCTGCCGCAGGTGGAGCAACCTAACCTGGGGAACAGTGCCAACGTGAACGTGCATAAAAGGGATCTGCAGGCCGCGGAGAAGCCGATATGACCGAGCTTCTGATTCCTGTTACATTGCTGGCTTTTATATTCGCAGTCGTGGCCTTTTTCTATGCCTCAGTGGGGTTGGGGGGGGGCTCTTCGTATACCGCGCTGCTGGCGGTATTTGGAGCGAGTGCGATGACTATCCCCATGGTGTCGCTGACCCTGAACATACTGGTCACCACATTCGGCAGCCTCGTTTTTCTTCTGCATGGCCATGCCCGCTTAAGACTCATTGCGCCGTTTATTATTTCCTCGATCCCAATGGCGTATCTTGGCGGAATGCTGCATCTGCCCAAAATGATATTTTATGTGCTGCTGCTTATTTCGCTATGCGTCGCGGCAGCGCGGATATATTTCCCCAGCAACCGCAGGTCGTTCCAACTCGATCAGCGTGAAAAGATTTTCTGCGCCATCGCAGGCGGAGCCGTATTGGGGCTGATAGCCGGCATCACAGGAATCGGCGGCGGCGTGTACCTAGTTCCGCTGATTATCTTATTGGGTCTGGGAACTGCCAAAGAAGCTGCTGCCTGCGGTGCGTTTTTTATCTGGGTAAATTCGGTTTCCGGACTGCTTGCCAGAGTACAGTATAACGAAGTTGACCTGGTCCCCTACCTGCCTCTGGTAATAGCGGTCGTTTTAGGAGGGATGGCAGGGACCCTGATGGGAGCCGGGCGCTTTAAGGTTCGAACCATGCAGCAGATTCTGGGCACAATTCTGATAGTTGCAATCCTTCTGCTGGGCCAAAAGATTGTGATGTTTGCCTGAAGTGCTAGCCAATTGCGCTCCCTAATCGGGACCGCGCCTCAATCTCCTGAGCGCTGAGATCATGTGATATTTCAGCGAGATATTATGACAATTCCGGTCATTTTTTGTGCACCACGAGCAATTCGCGATCTACCAGCTGCCCCAGTAGTGAAAGGGTGTCTTCCCTGATCTGCTCCTCCGGGATATCCGGAAAAGCGGCGCCCAGGACTTCAATGATCTCACCCGCCTCCCTGGGGGTATCAAGAAAGCGCCAGACAGCCGTACCCAAGGGGTTCAGATTGAAAATCACATCTGCCTCGTTATCTATGAGCAGCAGTTCATCATCCAGCGCTTTTCCCAGGATGCTGGGGCTTCTGCCATACATTTCACCCACTCCCGCTTTCTCCTCTTTTCTGTATCTCAGGGTTGTGTCGGCGCTGAGGACTCATTTTCAGTGGAAATGCTTGATCAGCAGTTTTGCCGCCTGATCCGGATCTGCATAGGTTAGTCTGTAGCACTCGGCTTTGTCCACGATTGCATAGATCCTCTCGACAATATCGAGAGCTTTGTTCTGGCGGGCAAAATTGCGCAGAATTATCTCCTTGATTACCTCTTTTCTCCCCGATTGTTCCAGTACCATGTGCTCGCAGTCCAGATTGAGGTCGAGCAGGACGATCCCCTCGATGGGCACGGTTGTACCGAGTTGCAGCTGTTCGTTCTGATCAAGTGCGACATAACAATAACGGTCATTTCTGAGTGCAACACGCTGCCTGATGTAGTTCCGGAACCCCTCGCTGACCGATTCCGGCAAGGGGAGGCGGAGCCGAGGGTAGAGCGCGGTGGCTATTCCCACATTGCTGTCTGAGGCAACCGGCAGGGCGTCATCGGTGAACAGCGGGACTCCATTGAAGGCGAGGTGGAGAGAAAGGGTGCTTTTCCCGGATCTGTAGGTGCTTGGGAAGAGAAACAGTCCCTGATTAAAAAGAGCCGCAGCGCTGTGCAGACAGAGATAGCCCGGATGATCGGTGACAAACGCATGGATCAGGTCGACGGTGAGGTCACAGACCGCATCCACGGGATCATAATGGAGCACCGGGGCTTCGAGCCACAGCGATGAGCGCTCGTAGCCTGCGCCCGTCTTCCGTAGAGTGATCTGGGCGGCTTCTTCTGGTGCCCGGGGAACCTGCACTATTGAAGAATCTCTGAAGATTGACTTCAGCAAGGGGTATAGTTCATCACAATCGATAAACGTTACGGGCTGTTCGATGCCCTCGAACTGCAATGAGGATACACGCTCTTCAACCATGAACTGCTAACTCTCCTCTCACACTCACGGAAGATCAGAGGCTATCAAATACCGCCGCTGCTGAAGTCGGTTGCGGTTGAACCAGGCCCGCCGCTCACCCCGGTTGAGCCATTCGAAAAACTGCCGGAGCTGCTGCTGGATTGGGGTCTGATAAAAGGACCGCTGCTTCCAGTACTGCCGCTTGACCTGCCGGACCTGCTCGGGCCGCTGCTGCCGGTACTTCCGCTTGAACCCTGGGAACCTCCTCCCCTGCCACTATTAGAACTGCTTCCAGATCTGCTTGAGCTGCCGGTTGATCCGCTGGAACTTCCTCGTCCTCCACTGCTTGAGCTGCCGCTCGACGGGCCCGAACTTCCTGTAGAACCATTTGAACCGCCGCGACCGCCGCTGCTCGAGCTACCGGTTGAACCTGACGAGCTGCCGCTTCTGCCGCTGCTTGAGCTTTCTCCGGACCTTCCCGATCCTCCGCTAGAACCACTGGAACTTCCACTTTTTCCACCACCGGAACTGCCGCTGGAACCGCTCGATCCTTTGCCGGAGCTCCCGGATTTGGCTTGGGCGTCGCTCATGGTAGTCAGCAGCGGGGCGGCATAAACTGCCGTTACGGCAAGTCCAAGCGCAGTAAGTGCCTGCCTTCTATTCAAATTCTTTGGGCTTGATTTACGGTTTGCAGAAATTTTGCTCTTCTCAGTCATCGCGTACCTCTTGTAACTTTTTCGTATTTTAAATTCGAATCAGATCAGGTAGATGAAATTCTCTCTCTAAAGTCTGATTCTCTGCCAACTGCCGTCTGCAGCCTGGCAGGCTTTCCGAGTGTGCTGATACACTCGTCCCTGGACGTTATAAATACTCTTGTATTCGCGACACGGCTTTCCGCCTGCTCCGCTAAAGGTTTGGTAGGGAATCAACATTGCACTGACAGTCTGGTCACTATTGGCCCAACTCGCCGATATACCCTGCTTGCCATCCGCAAGCGTTCGATACAGTTGCTTTTTCAATTCATCCTGTTCCTTCTCGGGAAGATATTCGCTGTTAAACCCGTAGCCTCTCAACTGCTCAATTCTGATAGACCCGCCTGCATATCTTTTTTCAAGTTTCACGTAATGCCTGATGTCGGGGCTGTAATAGTAAGTGTGTCGACCGCGCCATTCATTGCCATCGCTGGAATACCTGTTGCATGACACGACATAAGTGTCAAAATCGCCGGCCGGCACAGACACCCTTTCGGTGCCCTCCACGTTGCACTCCCACCGACGGCCCAGTGTTTCCGGCGCCCCGCCATCGGCTTGGTAAATGGTCTGGGTAATATCGAATCGGCCAAAGTTTCCAAATTTCAGCGGCCAAAGAAAATCCGCAGCAGCGTTTGTTGTGCTTGTCCCCCTGCTGCCGGCGGCCTGCCAAGTAAGCTGCGGCACCAGGAAATTTGCCAAGCCGCTGCTGGCGGAGCCGCTGGCATACTTCCAGCTGACCATGCCGTTGGAACTTTCGGTGACTATCATGGACAGACCGTTGTCATACTCAAAAAACTCACCTGCTGAATAGGTCGGCAGATCGGCGAGCAAAAGCCTGTTGGAATCGACGGGCGCTTTGGGAATTTGCTGGTTGGCACATCCTGCTGTTAGGACTATTGGAATGACTAAGACAAATAATAAATATGCGTGAGAGTGGTTCACTCTTCGCACGTTTAAAGCTGTTGCAAGGATCTTTGAGAACATTTCCTTCTACCTAATGCTGAATCTAGTGAGAAGTTGAATGCAGCGACGCCAAATGGATTTTAAAAACCCTACCACTAAACTGTTTAACAAACTCTCTAGTGATAGAACGTTTACCGCTACAGGTTTTATCCATAGATTTTTTTTTTTTTAAAAAAGCCTGTTTCAGAACCGCACACATCATGGTGCTGGCACACACCACAATGAAGTACATCAGGGGACGGTAATACTGTAAGAAATGGTGTCAAGATGGCCGATCATGCTGGTTTGAGGCAACCCCAACACTTAGACAATCCAGTCTGACCCGACCGTTCTCTGGAGTTGTATCAGCGACAAGTAGTTGGCGAAAAACAGACTCGTCAAGCCCTGTGATCAGGCCCTGAAAGTCGCCAGCAGGTTTGGGTTACGTTGAGGTAGAGCATAGATTAAGAGCTTTACCTAAGGCGGCATTGTTCAAGAAGTTCCTCCCGAGCACCAGGTGGATGACAGCATCCAAAAAGAGCCAGGAGGGAGCCAGGCTTTCGACCAGGATCATTTCTGGTCCTTATTCCTGAACGCGGTATTCGCTCTATACAGCAATGCCGCAATAGGCTATCGGTTAATTGCTCAGTAGTTCGAGGCTCACAAAAACATCGACATCTTTACCGACGACACCCATGTCGTAGAATTTTCCTGCGCCGACGCCGTGCGCCAACCGATCGATGGTAACCCGACCATTGAATCCCGCCACGTTGGTCCCTTTCTTTGCTGGATGTTCTTTGACTCCTTCTAATTTCAACGGTAGGGTAAGATCATAATCCTTCTCCTTGATGGTCAGGGTGCCTGCCACATCGTACATTCCGTTTCCCTTGTCTGAAATTTTCGAGGATTTAAAGGTCATTAGCGGAAATCCGGCGGCATCAAAAAAATCCGGTGACTGGAGGTGTTTGTCTCTTTTGCCGATGTTTGTGTCGATGGAATTAACCTGAATTTCGAAGTCGAATTTAGAGCTTTCCAGATCGGCAGGATCGAAGGCGATATCGGTTATGAACTCATTGAAATGGCCGTGAACTTTTGAAAAAATGTGATCGACACTGAAGTAGATATTGGAGTGAGCTTTGTCCAGATTCCAGGTTGGCGCCGCACTGAATGCCGAGGTGGCCCAGGCTGTTGTCGCTATCGCGGTTACTGCCAGAAGTTGCAAGATTCTCATGATTTTCCCTCTTTATCGTTTTAGGTAACATCGATTCAGTCATACTCTGAGTAGAACTGCTCCAGTTTTCTAACTGCCATTTTCGGTCATTGTGAATTCGACTCTAGTGCGTCAATGGCCCGAAATACTCTTGACTCTTATTGTTTGTATGGATTATATGCAAATCAATGCACTATTAATGCAATTTTATTTTGCAATTTTGCAAACCAAATGGATTGGAATCAATTTCAATACTTTCTCAAGGTTGCCGATCTTGGAAATCTCAACGCAGCGGCCCGTGAACTCGGCGTTAACCACACAACGGTATTTCGCCGTATCAAAAGCCTCGAAGATCGGTTGAATGTTCGATTATTCGAACGGACTCGAAAAGGGTACGTTCTGACCGAGGCTGGAGAGGAAATTCTCGGCACGGTGCAGCAGATCGAAGATCAGATGTTTGATATTCAGCGTAAACTCCTGGGAAAAGACATCCGCTTGAGCGGCAATTTGAAAATATCCACTACCGACACCATCGGCTACTACTGGCTCCCTCCCTATATCAAGGCCTTTAAAGATCTATACCCCGAAATATTAATCGATCTCGATATCCAGATACGCTTCACCAACCTTACCAAGCGCGAGGCAGATGTAGTCATACCCGCCGTCAATATACAACCAGACTTCATGGTGGGAAGAAAACTCGCGCCAATATACTTTCGTCTTTACGCTTCAACACCCTACATCGAGAAATATGGGCTGCCGGCAACTGTGGACGACTTCCCAGCCCACCGTTTTCTCTTCCCCAACGAGGCGTTGGCTACTCTTTCAGCAAGCCGGTGGCTTAAAAAAAACGTGCCTGCTCACTGCGTGGTTGCGGCGAGTGATAAACTGTCAACCCTGTTCAAATTTGCCCAGCAGGACATGGGAATTGCCGCACTGCCTCATTATGTAGGTCAGTCAGATGGCCAGATGGTGGAAATTATGGAGCTGCCGGATGACTGTCATAGAAATGTCTGGATTCTTACCCACCCAGATCTGAGAAATACTGCCCGGGTCAGAGCCTTTATGCAGTTCATGCATCAGCAGGTAAAAACATCACCTGGCTGATATCAATACACTTTATTTTCCACCCATCACCTCCTGGATCGGCTTCGTTCATCATGTGAGTGCAGACCATCTATTGTCCTGAGCACTAAAAAAACAACGACTTCTGCAGAACCAAGAAAAAATCGACAAGTCGTCAATAAGCTGAAAAGTGTTACATTGTAGTACTTTTTTCTTGACATGATAGCGCAGATATTTTAGGTATGCCTAAAAATTTAGAGGTCGCCTAATAGGCGGCGAGATCAATTAATAAATTTTTAGTCAATGGAACCCAAAATGAGAAACAAGGCCCCCAAACGAGCATCTCTGATTGCAACTCTACTTGTACTATTCACCATCTTGCCCCAGCTTGTTACAGCGAAAGAAAATGAGATAGTAGTCTATTCGGCGAGAAAGGAGCATCTTATCAAACCGCTGTTTGATGCCTATAGCCAAAAGACCGGGATCAAAATAAAATATATCACCGGCAAAGAAGGCGCACTGCTTGAGCGCTTGAAGGCCGAAGGGAAGAATACTCCCGCAGATATGCTCATCACCGTTGATGCCGGAAACCTCTGGCAGGCCGCCCAGGAAGGTGTCCTGCAGCCGGTTGACTCAGAGATTTTGAGGCAGGCCATCCCGGCGAAACTCAGAGATCCGCAGAACAACTGGTTCGGTCTCTCTGTCAGAGCCCGGACCATCGTCTACAATACAGAAAAGGTAAATCCGGCTGATCTGAAGAGCTACGAAGACCTGGCTTCTGACCGGTGGAATGGTAAACTGATCCTCAGAACCTCAAAAAAAGTCTACAATCAATCGCTTGTCGCTTCGTTGATTGCCGAGCACGGTGAGGAGGAAGCAGCCAAGATTGTCAGTGGCTGGGTAGAAAACCTTGCTGCTGCTCCCTTCAGTAACGATACCAAAGCACTCGAGGCCGTGGCTGCCGGTCTGGGTGAGATCACCGTGGTCAACACATACTACTTCGGGCGGTTGATAAAAGAAAAATCCGAACTGCCGCTGGCCATCTTCTGGCCCAACCAGGATTCTGGTGGGGTTCACATGAACGTCTCCGGGGCTGGAATCGTCGCCCATGCCGACAATAAGGAAGGCGCCCAGAAACTGCTTGAATGGCTGGCCGGAGAACAAGCCCAGGCTTCTTTTGCCGGCTTGAACATGGAGTTTCCCGCCAATCCTGCCGTGCAGCCCGATCCGACAGTGGCAGCCTGGGGAACATTCAAGGGCAGCCCCCTGAACGTTGCCCTCTATGGCAAGCTTCAAACCCAGGCAATCATCCTCATGGATAAGGCCGGCTACAAGTAGATTGCACCTTTCATGGCTCTTCTCTACAAACGGGACCCGTGGGGGTCTGCTGCCTGGGTCCTGGCAGCTGCTGTCCTGATACCGCTGATAACACTATTCAGTTCCTTCCTGACCCCGGAAAAAGAAATCTGGCAGCATCTGTCGACCACCCTGCTGCCAGATTTAATTAAGAACACCGTCTTTCTGGTGTCTGGCGTGGCACTGTTCACGGCGGTGATCGGTGTATCGCTGGGCTGGTTTACCGGCGCCTGCGATTTCCCCGGACGGCGTTTTTTCTCATGGGCCCTTGCCCTTCCCATGGCAATGCCGGCCTATGTGATGGCTTTCATCTTCCTCGGCCTGATGGACTTCAGCGGACCCGTTCAACAGCTGCTCAGAGCTGTTCCCGGGTTTGAAGGCAGGATGTTTGAAGTCCGTTCCACGCCGTTCGTCGTCATGGTCATGGGATTAACCCTCTATCCCTACGTGTACCTTCTCAGCAGGACGTCGTTCATGAACCAGGGGAGAGCTATTCTGGAAGCCTCCCGGACCCTCGGACTTCGTCCATCCAGGGCTTTTTTTAAAGTTGCACTGCCGATGTCCCGCCCCTGGATTGTCAGCGGCCTAGCCCTGGTTCTGATGGAGACGCTCGCCGATTTCGGCGCCGTGTCGATCTTCAACTACGATACCTTCACCACTGCCATCTATAAATCCTGGTTCGGCTTCTTCTCGCTGAAGGCAGCCGCCCAGCTTTCTTCCCTGCTGGTTATCCTGGCGGTGACTCTGGTTTTCGTTGAAGGACTTTTCAAGAAGCGCATGAGGTATTACGACTCTTCAAGGGGAGCGGTTGCCTACACCCGTCTCAAACTCACCGGGTGGCAGTCATTAATGGTGGTTGCCTACTGTTCGACGATACTGTTTGTCGCCTTTATTGCGCCGATCCTGCAATTGACACTCTGGAGTATGAAAGTAGTCCGCTCCGGTGAAAGCACCGCTTATCTGGAAGTAATTGTGAAAACCCTCTTTCTGGGTGCGGCTGCAGCCGCGATAATCTGTCTGGCGGCAGTTCTGCTGGCCTATTCCCGGAGAAGAAACAAAAGCTGGAGCAACAGGGTGTTGAGCCGTATCGCCACAGTCGGCTATGCACTGCCCGGGACAGTTCTTGCGGTGGGCATTTTCATACCACTATCGAAGTTCGATAACCTGCTCAGAAAAGCGGTGGAAGCGATCGCCCACATAGACCCGGGACCGATTTTCCAGGGTACCCTGGTGGTCATGCTGGCCGCCTATCTCATAAGATTCCTGGCAGTGGGGTTCGGAGCGGTTGACAGCGGCATGCAGAACATTAAACCGAGCCTGGATGAGGCGTCGGCCATACTGGGGAGACGCGGGGGAGAAACGTTGAGGGAAATTCACTTTCCCTTGCTGAAAAAAGGACTCCTGACGGCCCTCGTCCTGGTCCTCGTGGATGTTATCAAGGAGATGCCCATAACTCTTATGACTCGGCCATTCGGCTGGGATACCCTGGCGGTCAAAATTTACGAACTAACCAGTGAGGGCGAGTGGGTGCGTGCGGCATTGCCGGGCTCCTATCTCGTACTGGCCGGCATCATTCCAGTGATTCTCTTGATCAATCAGATGGAGAAATAGTATGCAGCATGAAGCTCCGCTTTTACAGGTTGCCGATCTGGTGATTTCCATTGGCAGGAATGAAATAATAAAAGGTGTGTCATTTACCCTCAGCCAAGGTGAGATCGGTTGTCTGCTTGGCCCAAGCGGCTGCGGCAAAACAACCTTGTTGAGGTCCATTGCAGGCTTTGAAGAGGTTCAACAGGGGAAAATAAGTCTTGGTGGACAAACAATTTCCTCAGAATCCATCGCGGTTCCCCCTGAACAGCGCAACGTCGGCCTGGTATTTCAGGATTATGCGTTGTTTCCACACCTCTCGGTGGCTGAGAATATCGGCTTCGGACTCAAACAGACTTCCCGGAAAAAGCGTCGGCACAAGGTGGAGCGTCTGCTCGAACTGGTGGGGCTCAGCGACGCTGTCCGGGCCTTTCCCCACGAACTATCCGGAGGGCAGCAGCAACGTGTCGCACTGGCCAGAGCCATCGCGCCAGAACCACGGCTGCTGCTCTTGGATGAGCCCTTTTCAAATCTCGATGTCACCCTGCGTGACAAGCTCACGGTAGAAGTCAGAGATATATTAAAAACCACCGGAATTACCGCCTTGATGGTAACCCACAATCAGTTCGAGGCCTTTTCCGTTGCCGATTCGGTCGGTGTCATTTTCGAGGGGGCCATTCAGCAATGGGACGGTGCCTACGACGTCTATCACCGGCCGGCGAATCTGGAGGTGGCTACTTTTGTCGGCGACGGGGCTATCATCCGCGGAACGGTCTCAGCTCCCCGGCAAGTATCCTGCGGATTGGGTGAACTTACCGGCGACCTCTCCCTGCCCTGCGAATCGGGATGTCATGTGGATCTTCTGGTCAGGCCCGAAGACGTATTGCACAACTACGACTCCGCGGTAAAAGCGCGCATCCTGCATAAATCATTTCGAGGACCTAATATCCTCTATAAGTTGGAACTCCCCTCCCAAGAAACCTGCCTGGCACTTGTGTCGAGCCACCACGACCACAAGTTGGGAGAATACATCGGCATTGTACCCGAAGTTGAAAACCTGGTGGTGTTTCCTTCCAGGGCACCGATGTATATCGCCGGGGAAGATGTCAGTCAGCGCTGACCCTTTATCGGGCCCGCGCCAGACTACAAGTACCAGCTCTCTTCTCAAGCTCCGCTAAATCCCTGATCTCTACAGCGGGACCTAGCTCGTACCTACCTTACCGTTGGAAAAAACAAGTCCGAACCTACAATAAGCCGGTAGCGACAGGGGCTTACTTGTCAACGCCGATGGCGGTCATCATACCTGCTTCGGCGTGTTCCAGGATATGACAGTGGGCAACCCAGATCCCTGTGTGTTCAGGAACCAGACCAATAACCACAGTTTCCTTGGGACCGACCAGCACCGTGTCCCTGGTGAACGGTTCAGCTGCTGGTTTACCATTGCGTTCCAGGACCCTGAAAAAGACACCGTGAATGTGCATCGGATGCAGCCTGCCGCTGCTGTTCTGAAAGACTATTTTCTGCGGCTGACCGAGCTTGATGTCCACCTTGTCCGAGTCCGGCCAGAGCTTCTGGTTCATTCCCCAGCCGATGCCCAGCTCACCGCCGCGGAAGGCATTGAGATCCCAGGTCTTGGTGACAGGCACCCCATCAAAAAGTTCCGCTGGAATAAAATTGTCGACCACAGGGGGGGCGAACCCCGGTGTTGACACGGATGGCTCATCTGCAACCCTGATGGCCGCCAGTTGAAATTTTTTTCTAGAAAAGCCGTCTTTCAACGTAAAAATCTTTCCACCGCCGTCTGTAGGGACAGTCACGTCCAGATCGATACGGTTACCGGGAGAGAGGTAAAAGCCCCCCAAGGGGAAGACCTCAGAAACGGGTCTGCCGTCAACAGCTATGACTTCTGCCGTCAGATCGTCCAGTTGTGGCTGAAATACCCGGGCGTTGGCCCCGTTGATCAGTCGTATTCTCACCCGTTCGCCTGGTGTGACGGTGAATTCCGGTGTAACTTTTCCGTTTACCGTCGGCACATTGCCCCAGCGCCCATCGTGCATGAGGTCATGCGGAGTATTGAAGCGGGGATATATAGTGCCGTTTTTCTGGAGCAGCCAATCGTCCAACAGCAGCACCAGTTCACGGGACCACGGCTGCGTATCCTGCTCATCAACGATCAGAACCCCCTTGAGGCCCCGCTCCAGCTGTTCGCTGTTGTTAAAGTGAGGGTGGTACCAGTACGTACCGGCCTCTTTCAACTCCAGGTTGTAGACAAATGAATGGCCGGGCTGCACCGCCTCCTGGGTTACGCCGGGCACACCGTCCATGGCGTTGTCGATTCTCAGGCCGTGCCAGTGTATCGTCGACGGCTCATCCAGCCGGTTATTGAAATTTATAGTGAGAGTCGTTCCCTGGCGAGCCCGGATAGTCGGGCCCGGGGTCTGACCGTTGTACTGCCAGACCGGCGTATCGACAGTGAAGAAGGGGAATTTTAAACTCCCAGCAGAGGCCGTGAGTTCCAGGTCTCGCGAAGCTGACAGGAGTTGAGCGGGTGCACTGATGATAAAGATGAAGTAAAGAAAAATGGTCAGGTATCTCATGATCGCATCCCTATTTTGTCTTAAGCCCTGCCGGCACCGGCTATTTCGCCTCCTGCCTGATATAATAGATGATCTGCCACTTCTCTTCGTCCGTAAGCTCATCTTTAAAAGACGGCATTTCGCCCCGGCCTTCGTTTATTTTCCAGAAAAAATCACCGTCTGTATGGGTTTTCAGCCGCTGCTTCAAGTCGGGTGCATCGATGGCGAGCCCCGCTTCCTCGGCCTTCAGTCCTTCAAGGTTCTCACCATGGCAGGCGGCGCAATTGTCGAGGTAGGCCTCCTTGCCCTTTCGTGCCGATTCCGCATCCAAAACAATGGGATTTTTCATCTCGGCCGCTTCCTTGGGCGCCATCCAGCTGTGAGCCATGACCTGCATTGTCG
>JARFQM010000050.1 GCA_029287755.1 Desulfofustis sp.
AAGCCGCGGAGACGGAAACTGCCGAGCTCGGGCCTGAAGTCTCCGCTGACAAGGCGGACCCGGGCGAGGGCAAGCAATAAGTGGTGATATGACCAGAGAGCCGATCAGGACCTGCATCAGCTGCAACCGCAAAGGAGCGAAGACCGAATTGATCAGGTACGTCTGGCAGGATGGTGCGCCACTTCACGATCCCGATCAGAAGCGTGCGGGGCGGGGGGCATATCATTGTGACACAAGAGAGTGCAAAGAGCGCTTTGCGCAAAGCGGGAAACGATTGAAACGGGCGTTTCGTCTAACCTGACAGTAAGCGAGAACTAAGGACGGTGATCTTCGGATCAAGTCGATGATTTTTAGGTTTTTCAGGAGCAGGGTATGAGCAGAGTGAGGGTTTACGAACTGGCAAAAGAAGCCGGCATGGGTAGCAAGGAACTTGCCGACAAGTTGATTGCCGCCGGTTACGAAATCAAGGGCCACAGTTCGACGGTAGATGAGGATACGGCCGACAAGATCCGCAAGACGATGTTCAAGAAGGCCGAGCCTGAACCCGAACCCGAGCCCGAGACCGAAAAGGTCGAAAAGCGCATAGAGGGTGAGGGTGATCAGAAGTCGACAGTCATTCGCCGGCGGACCACGATCATCAGAAGACGGGCCAAGGCGGCGCCCGAGGCTGCCGAGGAAAGCGCTGAGGAAGGTGCCGAAGCGGTGGCCGAGGAAGGGGCTGAAACTCAGGAGGCTGCTGAACCGGCGGAAACGGCTGCACGCGTCGAAGACGGTGCGGAGGCAGTCGCGGAACCGGCCGAAAAGGCTGAGCCGCAGGAAATGAGCGAGGAACCGTCGGAGGCTGCCGCCGAGGAAGTTGTCGCTGAGGCCGAGGAAAGTGTTGGCGAAGAGGCCGATGAGCACGAGGCTTCCCAGGAGATCACCAAACCGAAAAAGGTCGAACGTAAGAAGATAGCCCGGGTGGTGGGTGCCATCGAACTTCCCGTCGAACAGGAAAAAGAAAAAAGTGAAACACGCCCGAAGAGAGGCGCAAAACGCGGTCCTGTAAAAACGGGCCGAGAAGGTGCCCCGGAATTTCAACCGGGACCGGTCCCCGAGTCCGGCGATCGCGGGCGCAAAAAGGGCAAGCGCGGCCAGCGCGAAACCGAAGAGAACGGTGAAGGCCGTGGCAAAGGTTTCAAAAAAGGAAAGAAAAACATCAAGTTCACCCATTTCGACGCCGACTACCAACGGGGCGGCAGACGCGGGAAGCGGGGCAAGATAAGGTCCGAAAAGAAATCCGCTCCGTCAACCATCGAGATGAAGGCCAGCAAAAAGAAGATCACCGTCTACGAGTCCATATCAGTCGGCGAGCTGGCCTCCACTATGAAAGTCAAAGCCAGCGAGGTAATTGCCAAACTGATGGGACTCGGCGTCATGGCCACGATGAATCAGGCGGTGGATGTCGATACCGCGACGCTGATCGCCACCGATTTCGGCTATGAGATCGAACAGGGCATTACCGAAGAGATCGGCATTCAGATCCTGGATGCCCAGGAAGAAGGCGGAGAGACCCAGACCCGATCACCGGTAGTCACCGTCATGGGCCATGTCGATCACGGCAAGACATCGATTCTCGATGCCATCCGCAAAACCGATGTGGCAGAAGGTGAAGCAGGCGGCATAACCCAGCATATCGGCGCCTATCATGTGCGCTCCAAGGCCGGCGACGTGACTTTCGTAGATACGCCCGGCCATGCCGCGTTCACCGAGATGCGCTCCCGCGGTGCCCAGATCACCGACCTGGTCATCCTGGTGGTCGCCGCCGATGACGGCGTTATGGATCAGACCCGGGAGGCGATCAACCACGCCCAGGCAGCCGATGTCCCGATTCTGGTGGCGGTCAACAAGATCGACAAGGACAACGCCGATCCCGACCGGGTCAAGCGTGAACTGGCGGAGCTCGAACTGATTCCCGAAGATTGGGGTGGCCAGACCATCTACTGCGAAACCTCCGCCAAGCAGAATATCGGTATCGACGAGCTGCTCGAAAATATTCAACTCGTGGCCGAGATCCTGGAACTCAAGGCAGATCCCACCAGGAAGGCCAAGGGGAGAGTGGTCGAAGCCCGCCTGGATAAGGGGCGCGGCGCCGTTGCCACGGTTCTGATCCAGGAGGGAACGCTGCACAACGGCGATAACTTCGTGGTCGGGCAATACAGCGGCAAGGTCCGGGCGCTGCTCGACGACAAGGGCCGCAAGATAAAGAGTGCGGGCCCCTCGGAGCCGGTCGAGGTGCAGGGGCTCTCGGGCGTTCCCCAGGCCGGTGATGAATTTATCGTCGTCACCGATGATAAAATGGCGAAAAACGTCAGTCAGGCCCGCTCCATGAAAGTGCGCGAGTCGGAATTGGCGGCCGGCAGCAAGATCTCCCTGGATAAATTGTTCGAGCAGATGAGTGACGGCAATGTCCAGGAGCTGCGGATGATCATCCGTGCCGATGTTCAGGGAACCCTTGAGGCGTTCGCCAAGGCGGCTGAAGAACTCTCCACCAATGAGATCAAGGTCCGGGTGCTGCATGAGGGTTCCGGCACGATCAGTGAATCGGACATTCTTCTGGCCTCAGCCTCGGATGCCATTGTTATCGGCTTCAATGTGCGCCCCTCGGCCAAGATTAAGGAGATGGCCGAGAAGGAGCACGTCGATATCCGCTCCTACGATGTAATCTACCACGCTCTCGACGATATCAGAAAGGCGATGGTGGGTATGCTCGATCCGACCTTCGAGGAAGAGGTGATCGGCAACGCCGAGGTGCGCGAAGTCTTCAATGTGCCCAAGGTCGGCAGAATCGCCGGTTGTTCGGTGACCGACGGGGCGATCAGGAGAAACGCCGGGGTCAGGGTACTGCGAGACGGAGTGGTGGTCTATACGGGTAAGATCGGATCGCTGAAGCGCTTTCAGGATGACGCCAAGGAAGTCGTTCAGGGGTACGAATGCGGTATCGGGGTCGAAAATTTCAACGATATCAAGGTCGGTGACAACCTCGAAGCCTTTGTCATGCAACAGGTTGAATCCACCCTCTAGCAAAGGATCATGGCTACCCACTGGCACCCCAAACAGGAACTCGAATCACTGGGAGCGACTCGAACTCAGCCCCCCAAGCGGGCCGCGCGGGTCGCCGATGTGATCAAAAACGAACTCTCTGTACTGCTTTTACAAAAGGTACGGGATCCCCAGCTGCAGGATATAACGATCAGCCGGGTGGAGCTCTCCGATGACTTGCGGCACGCAAAAGTATACTTCACCATGTTCCAGGGGCAGGCGAAAATGGCCCAGGTGACCCGGAGTTTGCAGAAGGCCACCGGCTTTATGCGCAGTCATTTGGCCAAAACCCTGAATCTTCGGTTTACGCCGGAACTTCGCTTCTGGTATGATGAAGAATTCGAAGAGGTTAAAAAAATAGAGAGGCTGCTCGACGATATCGCCCGAGACAGAGATGAGCGACAAGAAGATTCCTGAAAAGATTCTCGAGGTTATCAGGGATGCCAGTCATTGCGTGGTAACCACCCATGTCCAGCCAGACGGGGATGCGCTGGGCTCACTGCTGGCCATGGTTTGCCTGCTCGAGCAGATGGGCAAGCGGGTCTTTGCCTACCTTGATGAACCTATTTCCCATCTCTACAGTTTTCTTCCGAACAGCCGGGCGCTGAGTAACGACATCGACAAGTTGCAGGAGTTCGTGGATGAAGCGGGAGTCGATCTCTGCGCCATTGCCCTTGATTGCGGGGAAGCCGACAGGATGGGGCGCTACCAGGACGAGTTTCTGAGGATCTCCCCTTTCCTGGTGGTCGACCACCATCTCTCGCATCAGAATTTCGGTGATCATCGCTGGGTCGATCCGCAGTGCAGTTCAACCGGTGAGATGGTCTATGAGATCAGCGAGGCACTGGGACAGACCCCCACCTATGAAGGTGCATTTTCGCTCTATGTGGCGATTTGTACCGACACCGGTTCATTCAGGTATGAGTGTACCGGGGCCCGCACCTTCGAAATCGCCGGCCGCCTCGTTGAACTGGGCGTCAACCCCAACCAGGTTGCCAACCTTATCTACGACAACTACAGTCCGGAACGGCTCGACTTGATGCAGCGGGTGCTGGCAACTCTGGAGTTGCGCGAGAGTCAGCAGGTTGCCTGCATCCATGTGACCAGGGAGATGTTTGACCGGAGCGGCGCCCTGGCCCAGGACGTGGAGGGGTTCGTAGAATATCCCCGCTCCATCCGTCCGGTGAAGGTTGCCGTCTTTTTAAAGGAGACTAAAGCAGATATTATTTCGGTCAGTCTGCGGGCCAAAGGAGATTTCAACGTCGCCTCGATTGCCAAACAATTCGGTGGGGGCGGGCATCGAAATGCCGCCGGGTGCAAGTTTCCGGCAGACTCCTTGGATTCGGTAAGGGAAAAAATTATCAGTTCCATCGCCGCCGCCCTGCGCACTTCCTCCTCTGCCCAAAGCGCCGCCTAGCCTGTCCCAAACCTACGCTCTCGATGATTCCCCAGCCTGATCCCGGTGTTGTCCTGGTAGATAAGCTTCCAGGCAGGACTTCATTCAGTGTGGTTCGTTCGGTGAGAAAGATTTTCGGGGTCAAGAAGGTCGGTCACGCCGGCACCCTGGACCCTTTCGCTTCAGGTCTGCTGGTGGTCTGCATTGGCCGACCGGCCACGAGGCTTATCGACAGGCTGATGGAAGGGGAAAAAACCTATCATGCTACCGTAGTGCTCGGCAAGGTTTCCACGACCCAGGATCCGGAAGGAGAAATCAGCCTCGGCGGTCCGGTCGACGCCATCAATCGAGCTGTTATCGAGGCGGCCCTGACCGAATTCAGGGGTACAATCCTGCAGACACCGCCCCCGTTCTCGGCCCTCAAGCACAAAGGCAAGCCGCTCTACCACTACGCCCGGAAGGGGATACCTATCACCAAGGAGCCCCGGCAGGTGACCATCCACGAACTCGAACTGGGGGGAGTTGATTTGCGGCCCGATCAGACGCAGCCGTCAATGGAATTAAAGATCAGATGCAGTAAGGGAACCTACATCAGGAGCCTGGCTCAGGATATCGGCACAGCCCTGGGCTGTGGAGCCTACTTGTCAGGGCTGCGGAGGATACGGAGTGGCTGTTTTTCAGTGGAGGATGGCCTGCCGGGGGGCTGCTTGGATGATCCTGAAAAGGCACAATGGGTGCGGGAACACAGGATCGAAGTGGAAGAAGTACAGAAGCTCTTGCATAATTTTTAATTAATGAGTATCATACGCTGTTTGAATAAATAACTCGACATGTACCTGATCTCTTCTGGTTGAGATTATCATGTGTGCGTAGTATGTTTATTACATAGTATAGGCTAATTAAGAGCGCAGTAAGGAATATAGGAGGTTTGTGGTGGCACAATCGGCCGTAAGAAAAAACGAGATTATCGAGAAATACAAGACACACGAGTCCGATACCGGTTCATCCGAAGTGCAGATTGCTCTGTTGACCGATAGAATCCAGTATCTCACCGAACATTTCAAGATCCACCAGAAGGATCATCATTCCCGTCAGGGGCTGTTGAAATTGGTTGGCCAGCGGCGCAGTCTTCTCGACTATCTCAAAAATAAAGATATTCAGAAATACAGGGCCCTGATCAAGGAACTTGGTATACGCAAGTAAACCTGCCTGACAGACTTTCATGTCTATCGCTGTTCAGTTACGGTGGAGATCCGCCACTCCTCTTACATGGTTCTTTTGAAGAACTGTTAAACCGGATGGCAGAGTCGCTTGTTTGCAGCGGCTGGGCTATCCGGTTTCGCTCTTTTTCCCCCGCTGTAAGGCAAAAAATATTGATAAGCTGTTCTGCAATAGGGCAGGACGGTAGGAAGGATTAGGAAATTTCTAATTTGAAGTAAAAGCAAAAACGGCCGGCACAAAGCCGGTCGGTGATCGTGGAGCCGAATAGGCGGCCCACAAGTGGAGACATTATGATTAAGAAGGTAGAAGCTACGATCGGTACAAATCTAATTACCATCGAAACAGGTAAGCTTGCCAAGCAGGCATCCGGCTCCGTCCTTGTCAGGAGTGGAGATACCATGGTTCTGGTAACGGCTGTAGGAGATAAGGTAAACAAACCAGAACTGGGATTTCTCCCATTAACTATTGAATATCAGGAAAAGATGGCCTCGGTTGGCCGCATCCCCGGGAACTATTTCAGAAGAGAAATCGGCAGACCGAGTGAAAACGAGGTATTGACCTGCCGGATCATCGATCGGCCCATGCGGCCGTTGTTTGCCGATGGGTATTGCGCCGAAACCCAGGTAATTGCCTCGGTACTGTCGGCGGACCAGGAAAATGCCCCGGATATGCTGGCCCTCACCGGCGCCAGCTGTGCCCTGACCCTTTCCGATATCCCCTTCGGCGGGCCGGTGGCCGGCGGCCGGGTGGGCTACATCGATGGAAATTTTGTGATGAATCCGACGGTCAAAGAGCTTGAAGGCTCGGCCATGGATATCGTCGTGGCCTGCACCGAAAAAGCGGTGGTGATGGTTGAAGGACAAGCCGATACTCTGCCCGAGGATACGGTACTCGACGCCATTTTCTATGCCTTTGAGAATCTGCAGCCGCTGATTGAAGTACAGAAAGAGCTGCAGGCTGCCTGCGGCAAGCCAAAAAGAGACGTTGAACCGTCGCCGGCAGACGAAGGGCTGTACAGCAGAATCGTCGACTGTGCCAAAGCTGACCTGGAGACGGTCATTTCCACTGGTGACAAGCTTGAGCGCAGCAGCAGATATGAAGAACTCAAGGCGAAAGTCAATAGTGAGCTCGACCCCGAGGGCGAGCGCTCCGGCGAAATTTCGGAGCTGCTCTCGAAATACCGTAAAACCGCGATGCGCGCCAAAATCGTCAATGAGTCCAGACGAATAGACGGTCGAGCCTTCGATCAGGTTCGTCCAATCAGCAGTGAAGCCGGCTACCTGCCGCGCGCCCACGGTTCCGCCCTGTTCACCAGAGGTGAAACCCAGGCTCTGGTCAGTGCTACGCTGGGCAGCGAAAGAGATCAACAGCGGGTGGAGACCCTCGGTGGAGAAGAGAACAAGCGCTTCATGCTGCACTATAACTTCCCTCCTTTTTGCGTGGGCGAAGTGCGCAGACTCAGCGGCCCATCCAGACGCGATATCGGTCATGGCACCTTGGCGAGACGAGGTATCGAGGCCGCGCTGCCGGACGTCAGTGAATTTCCCTATTCGATCAGGGTGGTTTCCGAGGTTCTGGAGTCAAACGGCTCATCCTCCATGGCCACTGTCTGCGGAGCCAGTATGGCCCTGATGGATGCCGGTGTACCGATTTCCACCCCGGTTTCGGGCATTGCCATGGGACTGATCAAAGAGGACGACAAAGTGGTTATCCTCTCCGATATACTTGGCGACGAGGATCATCTCGGTGATATGGATTTCAAAGTGGTAGGCACAGCCGACGGGGTGACTTCCCTGCAGATGGATATCAAGATCGACGGTGTTGACCGTGACATCATGGGCAAGGCTCTGGCCCAGGCCAAAGCCGGCCGCTTGCATATCCTCGGGGAGATGCAAAAAGGAATTGCCAAAGCACGGACCGAGATTTCCGAGTTTGCCCCCAAATATCATGCCCATCAGATCAACCCCGACAAAATCAGGGACATAATCGGCCCCGGGGGCAAGATCATCAAGGAATTATCGGCCGAGTACGACGCCAAGATCGAGGTTGAAGACAGTGGCTTGGTCAAGATCTTCACCACCAACGGTACCAGTTTCGATGCCCTGATGGAGAAAATCAAGACCCTCACCGCGGAACCTGAAGTCGGCGCCGTTTACAAGGGAGTGGTTAAAACGGTTAAGGATTTCGGGGCGTTTGTCGAGATCATGCCGGGAACCGACGGACTTGTTCACATTTCCGAGCTCGATAAGAGCCGGGTCAACAAGGTGACTGACATCGTCAAAGAAGGCGACGAGTTGGAGGTCAAAGTTCTCGAGATTGACGGTCGCGGCAGGATACGTTTGAGCCGCAAGGCGCTGTTGACCGACTGATCAACCAAAACTGATCGAGGGGACACGGGCCCAGGTGTCCCCATATCCACACTTAGCTGGCTGTCTTCGGCAGCCCAGGGGGACACAGTTTAATTTTTGTGTCCCCACTGCCAATTTTTAATTTTTCCCATGAGTGAAAACCGTTCTTCGCCGATACCACTCAAATTAAAATGGCTTGACCGGGACGCGGCTGCTGATCTTACTGTTCCTGCCTATAAAACTGCGGGTTCTGCCGGGATGGACGTCTGTGCTGCTGTCGCCGATCAGGTAACCATCGATCCCGGCGCCAGAATTCTGATACCGACCGGGTTCGCGGTGGCCATTCCCGCCGGCTATGAGATTCAGATCCGGCCCCGCAGCGGTTTGGCGGTCAAGCAAGGTCTCAGCCTGCCAAATAGTCCCGGGACCATCGACGCCGACTACCGGGGAGAAGTGAAAATTGCCATGATTAATCTAGGACGGGAACCGGTCACCATCACCCGGGGCGACCGAGTCGCCCAAATGGTGGTTGCTCCGGTCGTCAGGGCCGTCATCGACGTTGTCTCCGAGCTCGAATATACGGATCGAGGCAGCGGCGGGTTTGGTCACACCGGGGTGTGAGAGTGAAATTCTGCGTTCTGGGCAGCGGCAGTAAAGGCAATTCGATCTATGTTGAAAGCGGCTCCACCGCCATTCTGGTGGACGGCGGTTTCTCCGGCAAGGAAATCGCCGGCCGGCTGTCCCGGATAGGCAGGGACATAGAGAGTCTGAAGGCGGTGTTTGTCACCCACGAGCATCATGATCACATCAGCGGCGTCGGGGTCGTCTCAAGGCGCTGCCGGGTGCCTGTCTTCGCCAACGAAGGCACCTATCGCGGGGCCGGCAAGACCTTGACCAAACTCTTTAGGCGGGGAGAATTTGAAACCGGGGAAGCGGTTGATTTTAACGGTCTGCAGATCCGCTCCTTCGCCATTTCCCACGATACTGCCGATCCGGTGGGATTCGTCATCGACGACGGTCATGTCCGGCTGGGCATCTGCACCGACACCGGTATCTCCACGCGGCTGATCAATCGCAGGCTGGCCCGGTGCGACGGACTGGTGCTGGAATTTAACCACGATCCCGACATGCTTAGGAACGGCCCTTATCCGCAATCCCTCAAACAGCGGGTCCACTCAGCTCAGGGACACCTGTCCAACAGCGATGCGGCCGGACTGCTCGACGCGGTTATCCATGACGGCTTGAGCCAGGTGGTGCTGGCCCACTTGAGCGAGACCAACAATCTGCCGGAAATCGCCTACAGAGAAGCGCAAAGAGTACTGCGGGATAGATATGAATTGTCGATCCTGTCTATTTCCGAACAGCAGGGTCCCACCAGGCTGTTCGAGCTTTAACCGCTCTTTGGCCTGGGGGCCTGGGTGACACAATACCCAAGGTGTCCCTTTTACAACGGGGGACACCTTGGGTATTGTGTCCCCCCGATATAAGCCGCGCTTAGGCAGGTATCGGCTTCAAGCTGAGTTCGTGCATGGGCACTATGACGGCGCCTGATTGCTTGACTTTCTGTATCGATTCCCAGGCTTGAATGGCATCCACATGGACGCCTGGACAGACGGCCGGACCGTTGGCTGGAAAGTTTTTTGAGTTGCAGCAGAACCCGGTAATGATTGCCAGGCCCTCACCAGTTTCAACTTCCACGCTGAGCGTGCCGACGGTGTGCCCCGGCATGTGAATAAGCTTAATACCCGGAACAATCTCTTGATCGGACTCGATTTCGGTGAAATAGATATCCTCGATAAAATAGTCGTCGTAGCGGTGATCCAGCGGATGTGGTGCTTTGCAGAAAGCGATTTCTGCCTTGTGCGCATAGAAAGTCGCGTTGCCAAAGAGCGCATTGTTGCCGCAGTGGTCGTCGTGCAGGTGGGTGTTGATGACGATGTCGATGTCGTCAGGCTGTACGCCTATTTGGGCCAAACACTCCACGATACTTTTAGGTTCCAAGCCGGTCTCTTCGGTAAAACCGGCCGGCGTCATCAACTCGTTCTCATCAAGACCGGTATCGACCAGGATGTGTGTACCGTCCCCCCGCAGCAGAAAAGCCCAGATCGGCAGCCAGATGGAGGTGCCGTAACCCTGCTGGTAGGTCATTATACCCTGGTCCGGGTTGCGTACGCCGGTTAAAAGCGGAGTAATCGAATAGCTCATATGGTTTTCCTCAACTTTGATGTGGTTCCCTATGGCAGCTCACAGCTGCGCACTGCCTCTCTTGAGCCAACTGCTGGTCCTGCCGGCTCATTCGGAACATAATTAATATGCGTGGTGGCAGCAAATGCAAAAAAACAGTCGTCAACAGCAAATCAATAGTTTGGCTAGATGGTTAAGATAGGCCTGCAAAGTAGAAAGCTCCGAGGTGGTTCAAACGCCAGGAATATACTATTTGAGTTTGCAGAATATGAGTAGTGATAAAGCAGAAACAGCAGCGCTCAGAAAAAGAGCCGAGCGGGTCGCCAGGCGGGAACTCGAGCATCATGAAAGGCGCCAGCACCGTGCATCTGAAGATCCGGACAGCAACCGGCGGGCCTTTCAGAAAAGACGGCTCAACTGGAAAAACAAATTCAATAGTTTCGCTTTTTTTATTACCCCCGGCAGCCTCTGAATAGATTTTTCTGTCACCCCGCGGTTTTCAGCCCCGCGCTGCGTACTTGAGCGGCTCTGCTCACTCTGCGAGGATGTCTCTTGTCAGAGTATCGAGGCCGATTTTGTCGATAACCCTGCCGAGCCGCGAGCGGTTGCCGCTCTTTTTGCAGTACTTGATTATTTTGTCGACAATTCCTTCTGCTTCCGCGCTGGAAACATTTTCTGCCAGCACGTCGGCAAGCCGCGGTTGAATGCCCCCCATTCCGCCGATGAGGACCGTCCAGCCCTGTTCTGTGCCGTACAGTGAAATGTCTTTGATGCAGTTCTCTGCACACTGGATCTTACAGCCGCTTACCGCCATCTTCTTTTTGGAGGGTTCTTTCATGCCGTGGTAGGTCGCGTCGAGCTTCAGGCCCATTGCGATGCTGTCCTGCTTGGCCAACCGGCAGAACTGGGTCCCCGGACAGACTTTGACGCTGCGCACGCACAAACCTACGGCATGGCCGGTGTCGGCCTCCAACTCCTCCCAGATCGGATCGATCTGTTCTTCTTTGATGCCCAGAAAGACGACCCTGCAGGCGCTGGTCAATTTCAGGCAGGGAACCTCGTACTTCCTGGCAACGGCAGCGTATCTCTCGAGGATTTCAGGGGTGATGATTCCGCAGGCGAGGTGCGGGGCGATGGCGTAACTTTGCTTATCGCGCTGGAGGATAACTCCTTTCTGTCCGTCTTTCAGCATTTTTTCGCTCCCCTGACTTGAGTGGTTTATCTATCTCTACCGGTTCCCTTCCTTGATCGAAGTATAGGAAACTAAAATAATGAGAAAAATTTTGCAATAGGAAGCGGGTATCGTAGATTTTTGCCATGGCTGATGTGAGCCGTTGCGCAGGATAAATCGGCACCACCAAGAGCCGCTCAGAGAAGTCCGGGCGATTGCTCACCTCACATTGTCGTGGGTCAGAAAGATTTCGGCAAATTTATTCTCGATTGCCTGCACTTCCTTGTCGGTGAGCAAGCCAAACTCTTTTGTGCGGGCCCGCTTCGACAGTGCACCGTTATTCTGGTGCAGAAACCTGATCAGCAGATCGACCAGGCGATCCGGCATATCAAGGTAATTTTTTATAAAGTCGTTGAGCAGATCGTATCTGACCAGATAATCGACTTCTTCAGGAAGGGTTTTGGTCACCGTTTCCTCGACACAGGAAAAGAAAAATTCCGCCTGCCGGGTGGCGTCGAAATACCGATACAGATCAATTGTTTCATTCAGTACTTCGACGTTTCCTTTATCGGTTGGCCGCCAGTTGATCAGGTCAAGGCGAGGTCTGGAAAAATGTTCAAGGGTCTGTCGATATTCGTCAATCCGATCGAGTATTACTGCAGACACGGGAAATACCAATCCTCTCGAGACAAATTTTTTGTCGGCCAGCACATGATGGAAAAGATAGCGGTGGATGCGGCCGTTGCCGTCTTCAAATGGATGAATAAAAAGAAAACCGAAGGCTATGAGGGCCGCGGTCAGCACCCCATCATAGTCGCTATCGACAAGCAGCCGGTAAGTTTCCATAAAACCGCCCAGAAGCTCTTCAAGATCCTCTGGACGTGCGGAAATATGGTCGGGAAGCGGCATCCCGGTTGTTCGATCGTGATCACCAACGAACCCTCCCTCAACTCGGCATCCAGGTCTGACAAAACGATTGTCGGCGATGACGATTTTCTGCAGATACTCGAGTTCGGCCACGCTCAGTCGGCGCTGACCTGCCTGGCCGATGATATTTCCCCACCTTGCAATGCGATTATGGGGCGGAGTTTCCCCCTCGATGGTGTAGGACGCCCGTGAATCTTTGAGCAGAAGAAAAGCGGCCGCGCGGCTGACCAGATCGGCATGGGTACGGCCGATGTGATCCAGGGCGGTTTGCGAGAGATTTTGTGCCAGATGGTGATCAAGTGTAGGTGTTTTTCGTATTAACGGACAAAATCCGCGAGTGCCTGGCAGATTATTTCGTACGCGATGACGCCGAGAGTCCCGGACCGGTCCTGGGTAGTGCAATTTATCGTTGAGCAGCGGCACGAAATTGCCCCGTTCTGCATCGGCCAGATCGAGCGTGCTGGCACTGAGCCATTCATAGAGAAACCAGATTCTCCTGCTGTAGGAGCCGGTGGGTTCAGATCTGACGACAGCGGCAATATCCTCCGCTTCGACACGGGAAAACAGAGCTTTTAAAACTACCAGGTCAACGCCTTCATATTTCAGGGCAAAGGTGAGATGTCCCTTGAGGCTCTGGTCCGGCCTGTGGCGGGGGGTGAAGATACGCCACCTGCCGTGCTCATATTTCCTGTGCTTAACCCCTATGGCACAAAGATGGTCAGGAGGGGGAACGGGCAGAGCATGAGCGGTAATCAAGGCAGCATAGCCGGCCAGATGCAGGTCTGCTTCGAGCGGCGGGAATCCGTGAAAAAGCGTTACCGTTTGTGAATTGTGATTATATTCAGCCATTTTTTAAGAAATACGATTAAAGAGTGTGGACGCGCTCCCTCTGTGAAAACTGATTATTTTTCGTGAAAAACGATTATTAATAATGTTTTATGTGAAATACGATATAAATTATATTTCCTTCCGGCAAGATATTTTCTCCTATCTGACAATTTTGCTGATTAGACAATGTCATGAAAGGTTTGAGTTTCGCAGTCTTCAGCTTACGATGAACGCCGGCCGGATGATGAGATTCCAGTCTGATGCCTACCTTTTGCTTAAATTAACACCCGGACAATGGTTATATGAATAGAGCCACTATAGCAGTTCCCGCTTCTACAACTCAATACGGTCACGCCCATGTCGCTGGAAGTCATCGTCATCGTGCTGTTCGCCGCCCTGCTTCACGCCAGCTGGAATTTCCTGGTAAAAAGTTCGGAGGACCCCTACCACGGCATGTGTGCGGTGGTCATGGGGCGTGTACCCTATGGGCTGGCGGCGCTGCTATTCAGCCACCCGGCGCCGAGCTCCTCCTATGTCTATATCGTTGCCGGAGCGTTGCTTCATGTGGGGTATCAACTGTTTCTGCAGCAGGGCTACAAATTCGGCGACTTGAGCCAGGTCTACCCCATGGCTCGGGGCAGCGCGCCGCTGATCGTGGCGCTGGTGTCGATGATATTTCTGGGAGTCGACTATGAGCTGTTGCAGCTCGCCGCGCTTGTTCTGATAGTCGGCGGGCTGATCAGCCTGGGACTGGCCGGTTATACCTTTACCTCTGTGCAACGTTACACGGCGGTTTTGTCGGCCTTTGGCGCCGGCTCCTTCATCGCCGCCTACACCCTGGTGGACGGCTTCGGCGCCCGTATAGTGGGCACCGCACTCGGTTACTACAGTTCGGTGACCGTGCTCAATGCGCTCATCTATGGGGTTGTCCTCAGCAGAATCAGACCGGGACTGGTGGGACAGGTCATCAGACGCCACTATCTTCGCGCCCTGGCCAGCGGCGGTGCTTCTTTCAGCGCCTATGCCCTGGTGGTCTGGGCCTTTACCAGGGAGCCAATCGCCCTGGTCGCCTCGCTGCGGGAGACGAGCATAGTATTCTCGGTACTGCTCGGCGTAGGACTTTTGCATGAGCGCCTGACGCGGCTCAAGGCCATGGCCATCGCTGCTACGGTGCTTGGTGTGGTGATGCTGAAACTGGGAGGCTGAATCGTTGTCCTCCGGTTGATAGACCCTCAGCCACCGCCGATAAACGGCAGAAAGGTGATGCGGTCACCCGCCTTGAGAGTCTTCGTGAGGGTGGCTTCTCTACCGTTTACATAGACGGCTTCGACATCCTGACCGTCGATCGCCAGTGCGTCAAGCAGGCTCTGCACCGTTGCCGGTTCTGCCAGGGTGACGGCGCTCTTGCTGAATCTGTGTTCGCGCAGCGGCGGAAAGAGGGTGACGTCAACGTCCATAGCTATTCA
>JARFQM010000055.1 GCA_029287755.1 Desulfofustis sp.
GGCGAGGACGGGGCTGACTATACAGTCGCAAGCGAAGACGACTATGCCGAGTTTGTTGACGACGAGCAGCAGGAGAATGAAGCTCGGGATGGGTACGATGACCAGGAAGAGTCTGCCGATCAGAGAGGAATTGGAGCAATAAGAATTGAGTAGATCAAGCCACGTCCACCAAGCCCCACCGGATTTTAGTGTCAATCGGTCACTTGAAGCATGGATGATCGATATTCGCAGACATCTGCACAAATACCCCGAAACCTCCTATGATGAGTTTAAAAGCGCTGAATACATACAAGAAAAACTCAGCGAACTGGGAATTGACTCACGCATCGGGGCGGGGGGGACCGGGGTAACGGCCTACATAGGTAATGGTAATGCCGGTGATGGCTGCGTTGCCTTGAGGGCCGACATGGATGCGCTGCCGATCAGGGAACAGACGGGCCTTAACTTCAGTTCAGTGCACGAAGGAATCATGCATGCCTGCGGCCACGACGGCCATGTGGCGATGCTGCTGGGCGCCGCCTCGCTTCTGAAGCGGAGTTTTTCCGGCCCCGGCCGGGTGAAGCTTATTTTCCAACCGGCCGAGGAACACGGCAACGGTGCTGAACAGCTGGTCAGCGAGGGGGTGCTCGACGGTGTTCAGGCAGTATTCGGGGGCCATATCGACACCCATTTCGAGACCGGTGTGATTACCGTTGATGAGGGGCTCATCTGCGCCTACGCCGATCCCTTTCAGATTACTATCAAGGGACGGGGAGGGCATGCCGCACGGCCCCATGAAGGTTCGGATGCAGTGGTTGCCGCCTCGAGTCTGGTGATGATCGTTCAGACGCTGGTCTCCCGCGAGGTTGACCCTAATAAATCCCAGGTTATCACCATCGGCAGTTTTCAGGCCGGCACGATTCACAACGTGATCGCCGGTGAAGCCGTGCTTAAGGGAACGGTGAGATCAACCGATGAGATCTACCGGCAGAAGACCATTATTGGCCTGCAGCGAATTGTCCAGTCAATTGAAACCATGTATGACGTCCATGCCGATATTGTTTTCGAGTATGGCCTGCCGGCGGTGATCAATTCCGCCAGAGCAACTGAGATCGCCCGCTCGGCCGCCTGGGATACGACCACTGTCGACAAAGTTATTTCCCAGGGCTACCCCAGTCTTGGAGGCGAGGATTTTTCCTTTTATCAGCGCTATGTTGAAGGCTGTTTGGTGAGAATCGGAGCGCTGCTGCCTGAACCGGTGGGCCCGGCCCACAGCTCCACTTTTGATTTCGATGAAAGATGCCTCAAGTACGGAGCATCCTGGCTGGCTCTAGTCGGCTGGCGCTGGCTGAACACCAACGGCAGGACGGTGGTGTCAGAGAACAGGATTCAGGAAAGTTGAAGCAGCGATGGAATTTTCGTCGAGCAGCGCCCATACCCTCGGGGTCGAGATAGAGTTCCAGATTCTTGACAATAAAGATCTCAACCTCGTTCCGTTCGCACCGCTGCTGCTCGATCAGGCCCCGAAACTTTTGCGGCCGCGGTTAAGCCTGGAGTTCATTAAGTCGATCCTGGAGATTCAGACCGGCGTATGCGACGATCTCCGCGATGTGGAGAATGATTTACTGCAGACCTGCGCGCTGGCCGAGGAACTTGCCGTCGACAACGAATTTCTCCTCTATGCCGCCAGCCTGCATCCATTCGCCCTGGCGGCCGAGCAGGAATTGAGCGACAACGAACGTTATGAAAAAATCATGCAGGAACTGCAGATCATCGGCAGAAGATTCATTTCCCAGGGACTGCACGTTCACATAGGCATGCCGGACGGTGAGACGGCGATTAAGGTCTGTAACCTGATCCAGGCTTTTCTACCGATATTTCTGACCCTCTCCTCTTCCTCACCATTTTATCAGGGCAAAGATACCGGTCTCATGTCGTATCGGACCAAACTTTTCGAGGCGCTTCCCCTGGCGGGACTTTTCGAATATATGCAGAACTGGCAGCATTTCGTTGACCAAATAGACAGTTTGAAAAAATATGGCGTGATCCAGGGATTTCGCGATCTCTGGTGGGATGCAAGGCCAAATCCCGAATTAGGCACCATTGAAGTTCGGGTCTGCGACCTGCCGGTAAAATTTACCTCGATCCTGGCGCTGGCTTCACTTATTCAGAGCAGCGCGGCCTGGCTCGTCGAGGAAGTTCAACCAGCCTCTTCCTTGAATCCTTATCTGCTCAAGGCCAACAAGTGGCAGGCGGCGCGGCATGGCCTTGAAGGCCGGTTCGTCGATCCCACGAACATCCTCGGCGACCATCCGATGCAGTTCAGACTGGCGGCCATGATACTGAAACGCAGGGTATCTCCATACGCCGCGAAATTGGGGTGCGAATCGTATCTGGAAAACCTCGATGCAATTATTTCAGGCGGTACCGGGGCCGATCAGATGCGCAGAATTTACCAGAACACCAGGGATTTTCACCAGGTTGTCAGGGAAATTCAGAAGGAGTTCTGGCAATGAGCATCTACGAGAAGTCGATCGTCGCCTCTGCGCACCAGATGGTCAGTCGTACAGCGGTAGAAATAATAAAACAAGGCGGCAACGCCTTTGATGCCATCGTCGCTGCCGGTTTTGCCTCCGCGGTAGTCGAACCCTGTTTGACCAGCCAGGGCGGCGGCGGCTATCTTATCGGTCATGAACACTCTTCAGGACAGAACCTGTTTTTTGATTTCTTTGTCGACACTCCTGGCCTCGGTCGAACGATCAACCCTGAAGATACCCACTTCTTCCCGGTTACCGTAAGCTTCTCAGGGTCTGACCAGGTATTTAATATCGGTCTTGGCTCTGTTGCCGTACCCGGGACCCTGAAAGGGCTGATTCACATTCAGAAGAAGCTTGGCCGGATGAGTCTTCGTGAAGTGGTGCAGCCGGCCAGGAATTTTGCCTTGGGGCACCGCATCAACGAACAGCAGGGGATGTTCCTCACCTTGATTTACCCGATCGTTACCCAGACCGACCGGGGACGGGATCTCTACGAACCCGGAGGCGTGTTAAAGAGACCTGGGGACATGTTGGAAAACAGGCTGTGCGCAGACTTTCTCGACCTTGTCGCAGACGATCAGGGTGAAAGTTTCTACCGAGGCGAGATTGCTGCCAGCATAGACAAGGAAATGAAAGGAGGCGGAGGCTGGCTGACCAGGGATGATCTGGCCAACTATCAGGTGCACGAGCGGCCGCCATTGAAGGTACCGTACCGGGATTATGAACTACTGACCACCTCGGAACCTTCGGTCGGCGGCACTATGATAGGTCTGTCCATCGGCTTGCTTCAGAAAGCCGGGCCCTATGGTGGCGAGTGGGGAGAAGGCAAGCAGATCATGCGCACGGTCACCCTGATGCGCGAGGTTGAAAAAATCAGGGCCAGGGGGGTGACCACACCAGCCCAGCTCGAGGCCTTCATGGAAGACGGCACGGCAGTGAACGGCTCGGTTGAGCAGCTTCGCATGTTCAGCCGCGGCACAACCCATATCAGTATTGCCGACAAATTTGGAAATTGTGCGGCCATGACTTTTTCCAACGGCGAGGGGTCAGGTTATTTTGCCCCGGACACAGGTGTCATGCTGAACAATATGATGGGCGAGGATGATCTCCATCCCGATGGGTTTCACTCCAGCCCCCCCGGTCAACGGGTGGGATCCATGATGTCGCCCTCGCTGCTTGCCAAGGATGGTGAAATTAAACTGGTCATCGGCAGCGGCGGCTCCAAACGAATACGAACCTCGGTGAGTCAGGTGCTGAGCCAGATTGTCGACTTCGACCGCCCCCTCAAGACAGCAGTTGAAGCGCCGCGACTGTTTTGGGACGGTGAAATTCTGCAGGTCGAACCCGGTTTCTCGGAGGAGGCACTGGAAGAGGTTCAGCGCCATGTGAAAATCAATCTCTGGGATACCAGAGATGTCTTTTTCGGAGGCGTTCACACCGTAATCCCCGGCCAGTGCGGGGCAGGGGACTCAAGGCGGGGGGGCAGCGTCGAAGAGGTCTGATGCGCATCAGGTGCACCAAATGTATGGAAGCAATGCCTGTATAAAAAGCTATGGTGGCCGCAATGGTTCCTGAAAGCAAGGCAGAAGAAGTGACAGAAAAAGAGTCTGAAGTCGCCAGGGATGAGCAGATTGTCGGTGGGCGAGCGGAGCAGGACAAAAGGGAGAGCATGGAAGAGGACCTCGAGAAACTTGCTGCTTTGAATCTGGGCAATGATCCGTCACTGCAGCCGCGTTTCTCGACCGCCATATTACGCCTGGTATCAGCGTTTGCCGGTATCGGGGCGCTGGTGCTGATCTATTTTATTGCCAAGCTCTTCGTCTTGTGAGTCCATTGAAAAAATACTTTTCCGCTCGATTTCAGCGTTGCGAGCGGATATCGCATCCCTGCAGTGTCGCACAGACGCCTGCAGTAAGATTTCTCGCCCTCCCTGAACTTCGAGAGCAATCGCACGTTTTTTGCGGGGAGCTCGCTCTGGTTATCATTTCATTTTCGCCCAGGAGTCACGCAACGTCACCACCCTGTTGAATACCGGTCTGCCGGGAGTGCTGAGGGCGGAATCGAGACAAAAGTATCCCTGACGTTCAAACTGCACCTGCACGCCCGCTTCGATACTGTCCAGCGAGGGCTCAAGCTTACAGCCACGGAGGATTGTTCTGGAATCGGGATTGAGGTGGTCCTTGAAGTCGACCTCTTTATCGCCATCTGGATGTTCGACGCTGAAAAGCCGGTCGTAGAGGTAGACCTCGGCATCTACCGCATCTTTGGCCGACACCCAATGGATGGTGCCCTTGACTTTTCTGCCGTCGGCTGACGTACCGCCTTTGGTCTGAGGATCATAGGTACAGTGCAGAACGGTTACCTGGCCGTGTTCGTCTTTTTCATATGAAACGCAGGTAATGTAGTAGCCGTAGCGCAGCCGAACCTCCCGTCCCGGCCCCAAGCGGAAAAATTTCCTCGGCGGATCCTCCAGGAAATCATTGCGTTCGATATAGAGTTCTCTGCTAAACGGCAGGGTACGGGTCCCCAGTTCCGGCTTCTGAGGATGATTCTGGGCGGTAATTTCTTCGGTCTGATCGTGCGGATAATTATCAATCACCACCTTGAGCGGTTCGAGCACTCCCATTACCCGCGGGGCCGTCGCGTTAAGATCTTCCCGGACCGCGTTTTCCAGGACTCCCATGTCAATCCAGCTCTGCTTTTTACCAATACCGATCATCTCGCAGAAATTGCGTATCGATCGGGGCGTATAGCCTCTTCGTCGGAGCCCGGAGATGGTCAGCATGCGGGGATCATCCCAGCCGTCCACGTGATGTTCGCCTACGAGCTGGAGAAGCTTCCGCTTGCTCATTACCGTGTAGGTCAAATTGAGCCTGGCAAATTCGATCTGACGGGGATGGCAGGGGGTTTCGAGGGTGTCGAGCACCCAGTCATAGAGCAACCGGTTATCCTGGAATTCAAGGGTACAGAGCGAGTGGGTGATCTGTTCCAGCATATCTGAAAGGCAGTGGGTAAAATCGTACAGCGGATAGATGCACCACTTGCCGCCGGTGCGGTGATGGGAGGCGTTGACGATTCGATAAAGTACAGGATCACGCAGGATGATGGCGGCCGCACCCATGTCGATTTTAGCCCTGAGAACCCGGCTGCCTTCTGGATAAGCGCCGTCTCTCATCCCTCTAAAAAGTTCGAGATTCTCCTCAACTGGCCGGTTTCGGTAGGGGCTATCTGTTCCCGGTTCTGTCAGCGTGCCCCGGAAACGGCGAATTTCCTCGGCCGACAGGTCGCAGACATAGGCTTTGCCCCTGTTAATAAGCTGTTCGGCAAAGTCGTAGAGCTTGTCGAAATAGTCGGAGGCGAAGTAGAGGTGATCCTGCCAGTCGAACCCCAGCCATTGCACATCCCGTTTGATCGATTCGACATACTCGACTTCCTCCTTGCTGGGGTTGGTATCATCGAAGCGGAGATGGCACTGGCCTCCAAATTCTTGGCTGATGCCGAAATTGAGACAGATCGACTTGGCATGGCCGATGTGCAGGAAGCCGTTTGGTTCAGGCGGGAATCTGGTTACCGGCACGGGATGTTTACCGCTTTTCTGGTCCTGATCGACGATCTGCCTGATGAAGTCGAGCGGTCGGTCACTGCTGCCGTTGTCGGGAGTGGTGCTCATTGTTGCTGCCTTCATGGATAGAGTTGCGGAGTTTTTCTCAAGCGGGAGACGACTTTCTCCTGGCCGATGGTTACCAGAATGTCAAACATCGAGGGTCCCGCCAGCTGGCCGGTGACCACCGTACGCATGCCGTTGATGATTACGCCCGGTTTCACGCCGGCCTGCTCGGCACAGACTCTGGCCAGCTTTTCCGTGTGCTCAACAGAGAAATCAGAGAGCTTTTCATAGTCGTCCGCCAGTTCAGGCAGCCACTGCTTGAGGCCAGGATGTTTGAGCACATTCTTGTTGAGCGGTTTCTCTTCTATGTCATACTCATCGGAGAAATACGCCCGGCCCATGGTGGCAAAATCGGTAAGCACATGAAACCTGCTTCTTATCAGCTCGATGGTGTCAAGAAACCATCGGTGCCTGCCCCCATCGTAGTCGTCATGCCAGAGGCCGTGGCCGATGAGCACCTCT
>JARFQM010000058.1 GCA_029287755.1 Desulfofustis sp.
ACCATGGTGTGCGAATACCATGTGTGCGTGCTGCCTAAATCAAAAATTTATGCGGACGGATACGATGCCGAGGAGCAGCTGCGCGCCTTCATGCAGGATGCTCCGACCTATACCGCCTTTATTACCGGCCCGAGCCGGACGGCGGACATCGAGCGAGTGCTCTCCATTGGTGTACATGGACCGCTCGAGCTTCATATATTGCTGATGGAGGATTGATCATGCCGGAAACAAAGAGCCTGAAGACATATCGGAAAGAGTGCCAGGAATCTCTTGACAACGAATATCTGCGTTCGGCGCTCGACAAATTCGCCGTGGCCTACCGGGTAGGAAGGGATAAAGCCTTCTCGGAGATCGATGTGGACCAGCTGGTTTCCGAAGTGGCCGAGATGAAGGACGAGACCCTCAAAAGCCTGGATCGCTATCTCGAGCAGTTCACCCGCAAAGCCGAAGAAGCAGGAGTGGTGGTTCACTATGCCAAGGATGCCGAAGAGGCCAACAAGATTATCAACGAGATCGGCAAGCATGCCGGCTGCCGTAAGGTAATCAAAACCAAATCAATGACCGCGGAAGAGACCCATCTGTCCCATGCCATGGTCGCTGAGGGCTTCGAGGTGACTGAAACCGACCTGGGCGAGTGGATCATTCAGCTGCGCCACGAGCCGCCGTCCCACATGGTTATGCCGGCCATTCACCTGTCCCGCTACCATGTCAGGGATCTCTTTTCCGAAGTGACCGGTCAACAGGAAGATGAAGAAATCGAAAAGCTGGTCAAGGTGGCCCGGCACCAGATGCGGCGAAAATTTGTCGAAGGTGAGCTGGGCATAACCGGAGCCAACTTCGGCGTGGCCGAGACCGGATCCATCGGCATCGTCACCAACGAGGGCAATGCCCGGCTGGTGACCAGCCTGCCGCGGGTGCACGTGGCGCTGCTGGGTATCGACAAACTGGTCCCCACCATTGGCGACGCCTTGTCCCAGGTCAAGGTGCTGACCAGAAATGCCACCGCCCAGCCGATCACCTCCTACGTGACCTGGGTCACCGGCGCCAATGAATGCGGCGCCAGTGAGGGTGAGAGAAAGGAGGTCCACTACGTGCTGCTCGACAACGGCCGGCGTGAAATGGTTGCCGATCCGCTCTTCTCCCAGGTCTTCAGGTGTGTGCGCTGCGGTGCCTGCGCCAACGTCTGCCCGGTTTACCGGCTGGTGGGGGGGCACAAGATGGGGCATGTCTACATTGGCGCCATCGGCTTGATTCTCACCTATTTTTTTCATGGTGAGGAAAACGCCAAACATCTGGTTCAGAACTGCATAAACTGCGAAGCCTGCAAGGACATCTGCGCCGGCGGCATCGACCTGCCGCGGCTGATCAAGGAAATTCATGCCCGTATTCAGGACAAAGACGGACAGCCCCTGCCGAGCCTGCTGCTGGGCAAGATCATGAGAAACAGAAAGCTCTTTCACACTCTGCTTAGAACCGCCAAGTGGGCTCAGAAGCCGGTAAAGGGAGAGGACGGCTTCATGCGGCATCTGCCCATGATGTTCTTCAAGGAACATGATTTCAAAGCACTGCCGGCGATCGCCGAAAAACCGTTTCGCGATGTCTGGCTGGAAATAAAGCCCCGGGTGGAAAACCCGAAATACAGGGTGGGACTGTTTTCCGGTTGTGTACAGGATTTCGTCTATCCCGAGCAGATGATCGCCGCGGTCGAGCTGTTCCAGGATCACGATGTGGCCATGGTTTTTCCAATGGAGCAGTCCTGCTGCGGGCTGCCCGTCCAGATGATGGGCGACAAGAAGGTGTCAAAGGACGTGGCCCTGCAGAACCTCAAGGCCTTCGTCGGTGAAGAGGTGGATTATATAGTCACCCTCTGCGCTTCCTGCGCCTCCCATCTGAAGCACACCTATCCGGTACTGCTCGACGATAATCCCACCCTGGCCGAACAGCTCGGCGACTTCTGCGACAAGGTTATCGACCTGTCCTCATTTGTCCATGATGTACTCAAGGTCACCCCTGATGACTTTGACGGGGACGGGAAAAAAGTAACCTTTCATGCGCCCTGCCACCTGTGTCGAGGGCTCGGGGTGCATGATGCGCCTGGCAATCTGATGCGCACCGCCGGGATGGATTATATCGAGGCAGCCGAAGCCGAAGTCTGCTGCGGTTTCGGTGGAACTTACTCGGCCAAGTTTCCGGAGCTCTCCGCCCAGCTTCTCGACAATAAATTGAACAACGTCGAGGATACCGGGGCCGACCTGCTGCTGACCGATTGTCCCGGCTGCATCATGCAGCTCAGGGGGGGGCTTAAAAAACGCGATTCCAAAACGGAAGTCAAACATACCATCGAAGCGCTGGCCGAGAGGCGAAAGAAAAAGAAGCGGTGAACATCAGGGCTTTTGCACACCGGGACCGAGAACTGGTTATCGACCTCTGGCCGCGCCGCTGGACTGCAGCTGACTGAAAGTCAATGTCAAAGACCGTCATCTGGATACTGTTTCTTGCCGGTCTGGGGTACGCCTGTGTGATTCTGCTGCTCTATCTGCGTCAGAGAAGCATGATCTACTACCCTCATCCTGAAGTCAGCTCGACGGCAGCCGAGCCACTGTGGCTCGAAAACGGAGGACATAGACTGAAGATATGGCAGACTGCGCCGGGCCGGGCATCTGGGGTTCTCTACTTTGGCGGCAACGCCGAGAATGTCTTGCACAGCCTGGCCGAGTTGGAACGGCTCTATCCAGACAGTTCCTTGTACCTGATGAACTATCGCGGCTATGGTGGAAGCAGCGGGAGCCCGTCGGAAGAGGCATTGTTGGCGGATGCGGTCGCTTTGTATGACAAGGTGGCCTCCACCCATGAGGATATAGTGGTCATGGGCCGCAGCCTGGGAACCGGGGTGGCCGTATATCTGGCGAGCCAGCGGCCGATAAGAGCCATGGTGCTGGTATCGCCCTATGCAAGCATGGTCGCCCTGGCGCGCCATTACTATCCGCTGCTGCCGGTGAACCCGTTGCTGAAGGACCGCTTTGAGTCACAGCTTCGCGCACCTCAGATTTCGGTGCCTGTACTGGCTCTGATAGCGGGACGTGACGAGGTTATTCCTGCTAAGATAAGTACCGGCCTGGTCGACTCCTTCACCCAGGGCAACCTGGAAAAAGTGGTGATCGAGGGGGCCGGGCACAACACCATCCAGGAATATGTCGAGTATCACCAGGCCATCCAACGTTTCATGAAAAGAATCTGGGCAGAGTGAAACACAGGCAGATACTGTTATACGTCCTGCTGGTCATTTTGATTCTTGCCGGCTTCTACGAGCAGGGCTATTTCAGGCTTGGTGGAGGCGGGGCCGCAGGAGATGCGGCACAGCTCGCTTCTGCGTTTGAACACCGGAAGAGCAATCTGCAGATCGAAGGGGCGGGTCTGGTTGAGAAAGTTCTCAAAGACGATGTTGACGGGATTCGCCACCAGAGGATCATTCTCCGCATCAGCGACACGCAGACGGTACTTATCGCCCACAACATAGATCTTGCGCCCCGGGTTGAGAACATCGGCAAGGGTGACCGACTGGAGTTCTTCGGTGAGTATGAGTGGAACAAGAAGGGCGGTGTCATACACTGGACCCACCGCGACCCTGCCAACCGACATGTGGACGGCTGGCTCAAACATAAGGGCAAGTTATACCAGTAGTGTACCGACGCCACGTGTAGGAGGTGAGGGTGCCTTAAACCAGCGAGGGAAACCAGATGAGTTTAGACGAGGTGCAGAGCCAAAATTACCTGCAGCAGCTTTACCAGATGAGCGGCGGCGATGTTTCTGCAGAAGTGTCGATGTACGATATTGGCGCAGCCCTTGGGCTGGACCGTCCTGAGGCCGGTGCCATAGCTGAAGACCTCATCATCGATGGGTACGCCGAGTTGAGAAATCTCACCGGCGGCATCAGTATTACCTCGACAGGTTTGCGGTTGCTCAAGGTTGACGCCGGCACCACTGCCGATGGCTCAAGTGAAGCACGACTGCTCCTTGGCGGGGCCGAACTGCTTGGGCCGGAGGTGGTCGAAGCGGTTGCGGCTCTGGTCGATGAGCTCAAGAAGGCCGCAACAGAAGGCGGGTTTGGCTACGAGCAGGTGGAAGAGTTGGTCATCGACATAAAAACCCTGGAAATCCACCTTCTGTCGAGTCGTCCGAAGACAGCAATAGTACGGGAAATATTGAGATCGGCGGCCAACCTGCTGGCTGAAAAGGAGTCCTGCCTGGCACTGGCCGAACAGATACGTCAGGCACTTGCAGGGCGCTGATTAGCGACCCACCCCAGACTCGGAGTTTTGTTCTGCGAACTCTAAGCAGCGCCGCCTTTACCCGCGTGGACCAGGATAATCTTCAGTATCCGCCTGAGCGGTTCCGCCGCTCCCCAGAGAAGCTGGTCGCCGACCGTGAAGGCGGTCAGATAACCGGGGCCCATGTTCAGCTTGCGCACCCGGCCGACGCGGATATCAAGCGTCCCGGAGACTTGGGTGGGCGTTAATTCCTCGCTGCTGATGTGCCGATCGTTGGCAATAATCCTGACCCATTGGTTATGGCCCGCGATGATCTCCTCGATTTCAGTGACGGGCAGATCTTCTCGCAGCTTAATGGTGAATGCCTGGGAGTGACAGCGCATGGTGCCGATGCGAACGCAAAGCCCATCGACGGGGATGATGTTTCCACCGGTCCGGCCAAGAATCTTGTTGGTCTCGGAAACGCCTTTCCATTCCTCTTTGCTCTGACCATTTTCGACGGCTACATCGATCCACGGGATCAGGCTGGCGGCCAGCGGCACCCCCCAATTGTCCAGCGGCAGCGAACCGTCGCGCATCTTGGCGGTGATGGTCTGGTCGATTTCGAGAATGGCTGAGGCCGGGTCGGCGAGCAGCGAGGATACCTCGCTTGCCAGCGCCCCCATCTGGGAGATTAGCTCTCGCATATTCTTGGCCCCGGCTCCACTTGCCGCCTGGTAGGTCATCGAGGTGATCCATTCGATCAGGTCGCGCTCAAACAGCCCGCCGAGGGCCATCATCATCAGTGAAACGGTGCAGTTGCCGCCGATATAGTTCTTGATGCCGCTGTTCAATCCCTGATCTATGACAGCCCGGTTCACCGGGTCGAGCACGATAAGGGCATCATCTTCCATACGCAGAGCGGAGGCGGCATCGACCCAGTAGCCCTGCCAGGATGATCTCAGTTCGGAGAAGACTCGGTTGGTATAACCGCTCCCCTGGCAGGAGACGATGGCATCCATTTCAGCAAGCAGTTCTAGATCGGTCGCGTTCTTGAGCGGTGTTGATCCGTGGCCGACATCAGGGCCGGGCTCTCCGGTCTGTGACGTGGTGAAAAAGTGAGGTTCGAAGTCCTGAAAATCATCTTCCTCGATCATTCTGTTCATCAGAACCGAACCAACCATCCCCCTCCATCCGACAAAACCAACTTTATACATCTCTCACCCCGTTTTTATGCTTACTAAAGAGCAGTCCCCAGTGATCAATCCATCAATCTGAAACTGTTCAATAACAGATAACAACGCATACGACAAGGCGCTATCTATTGCGCAGATTTTATCGCGGGAGGCCGTCTTCCCGAGGTTTTCCAACCTGGTGTTTAGCGCCGATGGATAAAGTCTTTATGGGCGCACGGCGCCGCCTCATCCGACCGCTCAGCGATCAAAGCCGAAATAGGTGGAAAGGAACCGGTGGATCCCCTCACTCTTGAATTTCTCAGGATCCCAGTTTTGGTCGGAAACGATGTGGCGATAGCTGTCTTTGAGCACATACGCCTCGGCGGTGAAGATATTGTTGTCGGTCATGACCTGGACAGGGCGACGCTCATAGATGCTCCCTTCAAACTCATCGAGCCGGAACACATCCTCCTCATCGAGATTCAGATAGAGAACGCCGACAACCCTCTCATTAACAGGGCCGGGCAGCATCGCCGGATAGTGTTCATGCAGCAGTGCCCGGCGGACAAAACCGGATACGGTGCCCGGGTGGTGTTGATACCTTCCACTCACAACCCTGTTCCAGACCTGCTCGAACATCAGCGAGCCATAGGTGAAGATATGTGTCATTGTCGCCTTGATTTTGATTTGTGAGCAGCGCAACGCCAGGGTTTAAATACCGAAATCCATACGAACAATATAAGAACGATGCAGTGCCGGGTGCCAAACCATGAGTTCATGCGCTGATTATGAAGGTATCCCTCATCGGCAAGCGCCGCCGGGCCGAGTTCGCCCGAGATATTCATCATCGCAGTTTGCCAGGGACCGGGGAAGAAGGTGCCGAAAAATATCGCTGCACCGGTGATAATCCATTTCAGCAGCAGCCACTGCTGCTTGCAAAGGCCCAGTTGCTGAACAGAGAGTATCCAACAACTGACGCAAATCAGGTGCAGAACCTTGAGCTGCCTCAGGTATGTGGACTGCAGCTTTTTTCCTAGGTCAGACCACGGGATTTATGGTGATTACCTTAGGGAAATGCCCAATCACTGTCAACACCAATGAACCGCTCCGGCGTCACTGGAGAAATGACAAAAAGTGTCAAAGGCTGACAGTAAAAGGCCAAAGAATCGGGTCTAAAATTGTCAGGTCTGAGCCACTCGATAGGTGTGTCGAAAGCGAAGCGGGTGGTTCTATTGGTCTTTTGGCACCCTCCATGAAATCAATCCAACAAAACTATAATTGGCTCAAATCTTGAATCAGTCTAGTCGAACACTAACCAGCTCCGGGTGACTGTCGGGCAGGGTTCAGGTCCCTATCAAATCGGCAGAGAAGCACCCGTTACTGCTCCTGGACACCAGAGTAATACCCGGTCGAATAGATGAGCTTTTTACCAAAACACTCTCTTAGCAAAATCATGAGCCGGCTGAAGCGTCCAAAATCGGCTGCTCGCCGGCGGCCAGTCAATTCTGTAGAAATTTCCCACGAAGAAGTATACGAGGATCCTACCCTTGAGCGAATCAAGGATCTGCTCATCGAGGCATATTCGACGTTCGATGAGACGAGCAGAATGCTGCTGTTGGAGAAGGCCGATCGACTGGAAGCGCAGTTGATAGCAACCTACCGGTCCAGAGGGCTGAGAATTACCGCCGACAATATCTGCGGCACCCTTAATGATCACCGCCGGCGGCTCGGCAAGCGCTGAGTTGAGGACCATCCTGCCTTTCTTCCATATTGTAGTGATGTTCTGCCGGTTAAAAATAAATTCACTAGCAATCACCTGGTAAGGAAGGAGCAGGAAAGCGTTATCTCGGGGATATTGCCTTGGCTTGCGCAGTGCACAAGTCCGCTGCTGCTGCTCACCTGGGGCAATACTATAAGGGACAAGCGTGGATTCATCGATTATGATGGGTGCAGTCCTGCTGTGTTATTTTTTTTCTGAGCCATGAGGTGAGCCAACGTGTCCCGAACTTATGCATACGACACCCTGCATATGGGTCGATCCTCCATCGATCTCTATGCCAATGAGATTGGTGCGCCGTTTGAGGAAATAAAGAGTTTTGGCGCCTTCGTCGGGGGGTCGCCGACCAACATCAGCGTCGGTGCCACCAGGCTTGGCTTGAAATCGGCTCTGCTCACCGGGATCGGAGAAGATCCGGTGGGCGATTTTATCCTCAATTTCCTCACCAAGGAGGGGGTCGAGACCGCCTTCATTGTCCGCAAACCAGGCCACCGCACCAGCGCGGTGGCGCTGGGCATCGAACCGCCGGATAAATTTCCCCTGGTCTATTACCGGGAAAACTGTGCCGACATGGAGCTGACCATGGACGACGTCCTTGCCGCCCCTGTCGCCACCAGTAAAATCCTGCAGTTTGCCGGTACCAACCTCTACAAAGACCCCTGCCGCACGGCAACCTTCTTCGCCGCTGAGCTGGCCCGGGAAACCGGTACCGAAGTGGTGCTCGACCTCGATTTCAGACCCGACCAGTGGCACGACCCCAGAGCGTTCGGGGTGACCATACGCTCGATTCTCTCCAAGGTCGATATCGTCATCGGCACCGAGGATGAAATCAATGGTGCGATGCTGGCC
This sequence comes from Desulfofustis sp., assembly GCA_029287755.1. The sequence continues at coordinate 8,049 of JARFQM010000058.1, forward strand.
GAGGCCGAGCAAGTTCAGCTCACCCATTCGCAGATCTCGGACGCCAGGGTCGCGGGCGATACCGATCAGGCGATAAAAACATTACTCTCGCTGGGCCCCAAGGCCGTCCTGGAAAAACGGGGCGCGGAGGGAGTGCGGATTCATCTCGACAAGGGCGATGCTGCCGTCGAGCGGATCGACGCTCCGGGCTATCCTGTAGAGATATACAATATACTCGGCGCCGGTGATGCCTTTGGCGCCGGGTTTTTCTACGGGCATGTGAGCGGCTGGGGCTGGTACTAATCGGCCCGGCTGGGCAATGCCTGCGGTGCCATCGTGGTTACCAGGCACGGCTGCGCAAACTTCATGCCGACGATGGAGGAGGTTGCAGATTTCGTTGACGGTCGTGGAGGCTTTTGAGAACTCGCCGGTGTTGCGCATGAATTGTATCCACTACAACTTACCTAGCTTACGCGTGCGGTAAAGGGAACACTGCCCGCGGACTTTTTTTCATTTATCTTCCCTGCCAGTTGATTTCTTTATTTTTCTACACATTATTATCCTGTAGGGGATGTCCTGTCCTCAACAACTAATTTATTTTCCATCTTGATATAGGAGGGAACTATGAGGAAGTTTCACATGAGGGTGTTAATGCTGACAACTGCTTTGGTTCTGGTGGCAGCCGGTTCAGCATTTAGTGCCGACAAACCCAATATCCTGGTTGTCTGGGGAGATGATGTGGGCCAGTCCAACATCAGCTATTTCACCCGCGGCCTGATGGGCTACCAGACGCCAAATATCGACCGCATTGGCAAAGAAGGCATGACTTTTACCGACTATTACGGCGAGCAGAGCTGTACTGCTGGCCGTGCCAGTTTTATCATGGGACAGTCCGTATTTCGCACCGGCCTTTCCAAGGTCGGCCTGCCAGGAGCCCAGGAGGGTATGCAGGAGGTGAATCCGACCATCGCCGGGCTGCTGAAAGCCCAGGGCTATGCCACCGGACAGTTCGGCAAGAATCATCTGGGTGATCGTGATGAGCATTTACCCACCAATCACGGCTTTGATGAGTTTTTCGGCAACCTCTACCATCTGAATGCCGAGGAAGAGCCTGAAAATGAGGACTATCCGGGAGATATGCTCGTAGCCGATGGCGTGACTTTCAGGGAAAAATTTGGACCCAGAGGCGTTATTCATTCCTGGGCCAACCCGGATGGTACCCAGCGAATAGAAGACACTGGACCGTTGACCAAGAAGAGAATGGAAACCGTCGATGACGAAACATCCGATGCGGCTATCGAATTCATCGAGCGCCAGCAGGCTGCCGGCAAGCCCTGGTTTGTCTGGTGGAGCGGCACCCGCATGCATTTCAGAACTCATGTGAGCGAGGAGAATATGGCCAAGGCCAAGGAGATCTACCCTGGCGCGGATGAGTACACCGCCGGCATGATCGAGCATGACGCGGACATCGGGAAATTCCTCGAAAAACTAGATGAGATGGGTATCGCCGATAACACCATCGTTTTCTATTCTACGGATAACGGCCCCCACATGAATACCTGGCCCGATGCGGCAATGACACCGTTTCGCGGAGAGAAGAACACCAACTGGGAAGGCGGCTGGCGGGTTCCTGCCATGGTGCGCTGGCCCGGCAAAATCAAGGAAGGCGTCTGGTCCAACGAGATCATGCACCATATGGACTGGCTGCCGACCTTTCTGGCTGCGGCAGGTGCCGATGACATCAAGGAACAGTTGAAAAAAGGCGGTGTTACGGCCATCAACAGGACCTATAAAAACAACCTCGATGGCTACAACTTCCTGCCCTATCTCAACGGCCAGCAGGAAAAAGGGCCGCGTGACGAGATCTTCTACTTTTCTGATGACGGAGACCTGACCGCGCTTCGTTTCCGTGACTGGAAGATCATCTTCATGGAACAGCGTGCCGAGGCCACTTTCCAGGCCTGGCGTGAGCCGTTTATACCCCTGCGGGCACCGCTGATCGAGAATCTGCGCCGCGATCCCTACGAACGCGGTATGGTGACCTCAAACACCTATGATGACTGGTGGCTTGACCGGGCTTTTCTGCTGGTGCCGGCCCAGACCTATGTGGGACAATTTCTGCAAACCTTTGTGGAATTTCCTCCCAGTCAGAAGGCTGCCAGCTTCAGCCTTGAGAGGGTAATGGACACCTTGAGCGATGGCGGGGGAGCCAGGTAACCTCTGATCTCCATTAAATATTTCTGGCCCCACAGGCCGTACTGACGAATGTCGGTGCGGCCTGTTTTTTTTAACTTGATCCTGCTCGCCAGATGAGTCGGCCTAATGTGGTTGCCCGGCAGCTGAATTTATTGTATAGGTGGGTCCTTCAGTAATTTATTGGTAAGCAGGTTTGACTCGGGTTCCCTCACCCCGGACAACAAAAAGGAAAAATACATGCCCTCCTTCACCCGCGCACAACTCGGCCGCGCCCTCGCTGTTCTCGTTACGTTTCACATTGTTGTCATCGCCGCCAGTAACTATCTGGTTCAGATTCCCTTTCAGGTCCTGGGGC
>JARFQM010000061.1 GCA_029287755.1 Desulfofustis sp.
CGGTGCAGGGCACACAACCGCAGCGGATCCATAATCTGCAGAAATCTCAAACCGGAAAACGAATATGACAGGAAACCAAATTCGAGCACGATTTCTGGAATACTTTCAACGCCATGGACACACAGTCGTGGATAGTTCCTCTCTCGTCCCCCAGGACGACCCAACCCTGCTGTTCACCAATGCCGGGATGGTGCAGTTTAAAACCGTATTCATGGGCGAGGAAAAAAGGGACTATGTCAGGGCGGTCTCCAGCCAGTGCTGCATGCGGGCGGGGGGAAAACATAATGATCTCGAGAATGTCGGCTATACGGCCAGACACCACACCTTTTTCGAGATGTTGGGCAATTTTTCCTTCGGCGACTATTTCAAAAAAGAAGCGATCGATTTTGCCTGGGAATTCCTGACCGTTGAACTTGGCCTGGACCCCGAGCAGCTCTGGGTATCCATCTATGAAGACGACGACGAGGCCGAGGAACTCTGGGAGCAGATCGAAACCCTGCCCAAAGGCCGCATCCTTCGTTTCGACGAGAAGGACAACTTCTGGGCCATGGGCGACACTGGTCCCTGCGGCCCCTGTTCCGAGATTCATATCGACCAGGGGGCGGCGGCCGGATGCGGCAGACCGGATTGCGCCCTGGGCTGCGACTGCGATCGTTTTCTGGAGCTCTGGAACCTGGTGTTCATGCAGTTCAACCGCTTTGCAGACGGCACCATGGAGCCCCTGCCCAAACCCAGCATCGATACCGGCATGGGGCTCGAGCGGGTGGCGGCGGTACTGCAGGGGAAATTAAACAACTATGATTCCGATTTGTTCGCGCCGATTATCGCGCGGCTCGAGCACCTGTCGGGAAGACGCTACGGCAAAGATGCAGCCGATGACACGGCCATGCGAGTCATTGCCGATCATGTCAGGGCCACCTGTTTTCTGGTGGCCGACGGCGTGCTGCCCTCCAACGAAGGGCGGGGGTACGTGCTCAGGCGGGTGTTGCGGCGGGCGAGCCGTTTCGGCAGAAACCTCGGCCTCAGCGGCCCGTTTCTGCACCAGGCCTGCAGCGCGGTGGTCGAATCCATGATCGGTGCCTATCCGCGCCTCACCGACACCTCCGAGTTGCTGGAGAAGGTCGTCAACAACGAGGAAGCCCGCTTTGGCGAGACCCTGGAACACGGGCTGGCCATGCTCGATCAGGAGATCGAGCGCCAGCAGGGACAGGACGAGCCGTTGATCAGCGGTGATTTTGTTTTCAAGCTCTACGACACCTTCGGGTTCCCCGTGGATATTGTCCGAGATATCTCACTGGAACGTTCCATCGCTTTTGATGACCAGGGGTTTAACGCAGCCATGGAAGCGCAGCGCAGCAAATCCCGGGCGTCGAGAAAAGACGAAGGGCTGCTGCTCAAGGAAGAGGGGGTGAAAGAGTTGATTGAAGCGGGGCTGCGCTCCGAGTTTACCGGCTACGGGGCGCGGCAGGAACGTGCCACCGTCACCGGAATGGTGGACGAGCAGGGCCAGGTGATCAGTGCCGCCGTTGCCGGGCAGAAGGTCCGACTGATCACCGACCGCACCCCGTTTTATGCTGAAGCCGGCGGCCAGATCGGCGATGTCGGCGTGATTCAGTGGGACGGCGGCAGTGGACAGGTAACCGATACCATTTCTGAAGCTGACGGGTTCATCCTGCACCGAACGACCATCACCGAAGGCAGCCTGACCACCGGCAGCCCGGTGGAATTAATCGTCGATGCGGGCAGCCGTGCCGATACCGAAGCCAACCACAGTGCCACCCATCTGCTGCATGCTGCCTTGCGCGAGGTGCTGGGAGATCACGTCAAGCAGGCCGGTTCGCTGGTGAGCCCGGAGCGACTGCGTTTCGACTTCACCCATTTTTCGGCCCTGCAGCCTGAGGAACTCCGCGAAATAGAGGTGAAGATCAACGAGGAAATCAGGAAAAACCAGGAGGTGGAGACCAAGATCGTCGACCGCGAGGAAGCTTTCAGTGAAGGCGCCATGGCTCTGTTCGGAGAAAAATATGGGGATTCGGTGCGGGTGGTTTCCATCGAGCCGGTCTCCAAGGAGTTGTGCGGCGGCACCCATGTCGCCGCCACGGGCAATATAGGCCTGCTGAAGATAATCAGTGAGGGCGGCATTGCCGCCGGGGTCAGAAGGATCGAGGCGGTCACCGGCAGGAAAGCGGTGGCCCTGATGCAGGACATGGCGAACCGTGAAGAGACCATCGCCGGCAGGCTTAATGCCACCCCGACCGAATTGGTGGATAAGCTGGATCATCTGCTTGAAGCCCAGAAAAAGCTGGAAAAACAGGTGGCTGCCCTGTCCACCCAAGTGGCCAGCTCAGGGCTGGATACCATATTCGACCAGCGCGTCGAAGTCGACGGCGTCAAAGTGATTGCCGCCGAAATCGAACTGGACAGTCCCAAGACGCTGCGCGAGGTGGGTGACAAGGTCCGGGACAAGATGGGCACTGGCATTGCCGTGCTCGGCGGTTCAATAAAAGGTAAAGCTGCACTGCTGGTAATCGTTTCCAAGGATCTTACCGGGCGCTTCAAGGCCGGCGAGATCATCAATAGAGTGGCGGCGCTGGTAGGCGGCAAGGGGGGCGGACGACCCGATATGGCGCAGGCCGGCGGGCCGCTCGCCGACAAGGTAGGCGAGGCCATTTCTAAGGTGCCGATTATCGTGGCCGAATTAAGCAAGCGATAACTAATTCGATCAGCGCCGCGAACCCCAAAAGTGGTCAGAAAATAACCGGACCGGGCGTCTTCGCCCGGTCTTTTTTTGGGCTTCAAAAAGTGTCGTCCAAGTAAATGGAAAAGGGCTGAAATTGAGGCTTTCCGACGACGATAAAGTAGTTGACATGACCAATATTTTGCAGTAAAGATTTTGAGCTGTTGTGAATGGCCATTCATTTTTATGTATGGGTCCCGTTTGCAACATTTCACCAGAGACGGGAGTTCAGTTTTCATTCCTTCGGGGATGTTTGTTTTTTTATTTCTGCAAATCAGGAGCATAGCACATGGTCACAGTTGACATCACAATGGTGATTCAGATGATAAACATGGTGGTACTCATGTTTTTGCTCAATGGGGTTCTTTACAAGCCGATCAAGAAGATCCTCCGGGAGCGGTCTGAAAAGATGCAGGGAATGCAGAATGATGTGGCAAAGTTTGAGGAAAACGCACGTCTGCGCCAGGAAGAGGTAGATGCCAAGATGTCCAAAGCCTCCGGCAAGGCCAAAGCGGCACTCGATGCTGCCAGAGCCGAGGCCCAGGCAGCGGGCGATGAGAAGATGGCATCGATCAAGGCCGAGGTGGATGAGTTCAAAGAGACACAGATGGCGGAAATCAATACGCAGATCGACACGGCTCAGAGGGAACTCAAAGCCAATCTCGACGGGTTTGCCACCGACATGGCCAGCAAAATTCTGGGGAGGGCGCTCTAATCATGTATAAATTCGAGCACATGGCCAGACTCTTCATGGTGCTGGCGGCACTCTGTTTTTCTTTGTCAATTGCAGCCACCACGCTCTACGCGTCGGATAAACCGGCCGCCGATTCACACTCGGCAACGGTGGAACAAGGTACCGACGCGGCCCACGCTGAAGCCGATGCCCATGCGGCCGAAGGTGAGCATGGCGGGGGGCATGGAGAAGGGAGCCTGTCAGCGGCCAAACTCAAGGACTTGTTCTGGCGCGTTCTAAACTTCATTGCCCTGATGATCATCCTGGTCAAGTTCGGCGCCAAGCCGATCGCTTCGGCCCTGGGCGGCCGCCAGGCAGCGGTGAAGAATGAACTCGAAGACCTGGAAAGCAGACGGGAAGAGGCTGAGAAGCAGTACCGCGAATTCGAGGCCAAACTGGCCACGGTGGAAAAAGACATCGATGTCATAGTCGAAAAGGCAGTGGCCCAGGCCGAGGTCGAAAAGGCCAAGATCATTGAGAAGGCGGAGCAGGCAGTGGACGATATGAAGCGTCAGGCCGAACAGGCCATTCACAATGAGATCGTCGAAGCCCGCCGTGATTTGAAAAACGAGGTCGCCGACCAGGCAGCGGTCATGGCCGAGGAGTTGATCGTCAGGAATCTGACCCCTGAAGACCAGGTCAAGATCATTGAAAATTATTTAGATAAAGTGGGGGCCGTACAGTGAAACAGACTATCCTCGCCAAACGATACGCCAAGGCATTGTTCGCCATAGGTAAGGAAGACGGCACATACGAAGCCTACAGTGAAGCCCTGGCGGCGGTGGCGGCGCTGTTCAAATCCAATCCCGAGGTTGAAGACGCCTTGAC
>JARFQM010000068.1 GCA_029287755.1 Desulfofustis sp.
CAGGCAGGCCGTGGCATAGGGATCGTTGATCGAGGCCTTGTCCCAGGCAAAAGCACCGACGCCGCCGGCGGCGATCGAATCAGCGATGGCTCCCTTGAAGATACTCCAGGTATAGAGGATGCCCAGCGCCAGGTTGATGCCGGTACCGGCCAGCACTACTGTCCAGCCTCGTTTCGATGAAACACTCTGCTTGTTCATGTCTGCCTCCTTGGTCATCGTGTATGAGTTATCCATTCCGTATTGAGTCAACTGTTGAACCCGGTACGACAGCGGCCAGCGAACCTTGATGGCGCCAACGGCCGGCTTGCTTCTGCGATGTCCGGGGTGCGATTCGATCATTGTCCGCCTGGATTTCGTTCGTGTGCTCACGGCAGAGACTATTGGCAACTCACATACCAACTGCCTGGCACGCCGAATAAAACTTTTTTTCCTTTGTTATCAACAGGTTACGTCGACGGACAAAGCGACGGCGGAAGACTCCGCCCGGGGCAGTTTTCGCAAAAATGCAAACCCCCCTCTCGGCTTGCCGGGTGGAGATGAGGCGCAGAGGGATCACGAATCAGGCCAGGTTGATAATTAAATATGTAATGACAGGAACTTGGGCGATAATACGGGAGAGCTTAAAACACGGTTTTGCATTGCTGCGAGGGGGAAAAGACCGCTTTTTGCAGATTTGCAAAAAGCGGGCGGCGCGAGGCGAGAGGTGCGAAGCAGAAAAAAGGACGGCTCCGCAAAGCCGTCCCTATAGATCTGTTTAACGCGCCTCGCGCCGCCAGCTTTCAAGCCCTGGAAACAAACCGCCCCTCCCGGGTGTCAACCTTGACTTTCTCACCGGATTCGAGATAGGCGGGGACCTGGAGTTTCAAACCGGTTTCGAGGGTTGCCTCCTTGGTTTGGGCCTGGGCGGTGGCGTTCTTGATGGCCGGGGCGGTTTCGCTGACAACGAGTTCAATCGTCATCGGTGGCTCGACCGAGACGACCTGGTTTTCGAAGATCCCCATGACCACTTCGGTGCCGTCGAGCAGGTAGCCCTTTACCGGCCCGTACATCTCGTCACCCAGCTCGTATTGTTCGTAACTCTCAAGGTCCATGAATATGCCATGATCACCGTCGGCGTAAAGGAACTGTCCCTTGCGCTTTTCAAAATCCGCAGCATCGACGCGTTCCCCTGCCTTAAAAGTCTTTTCCAGAACCTGGCCGGTCAGCAAATTCCGGTACTTGGTTTTAATCAGCGTACTGCCGCCACGTGCCGAAGGCGACTGGCTGGACACATCGAGGACCAGGCAGGGTGCGGTATCGAGTAGAATGACCTGACCGCGTTTCAGATCGTTGGATGTCATTTGTTCTCCTTTTGGCTGCCTTTTACAGGGCTGGCCATATCTTTATGGGTCATCACAAAAAGGAGAATACAGAATTCAGCAATCAGTATCCAGCAGATTTTCAAATTGAGTGAGGCCATTAAAGCAACGGCCTGATTATTCTCAATACTGAATCCTGGAGACTGAGTATCCTGGTTTTTGCTGAAAAAACCGATGACACAGGCCCGCCTTTTGTGTATAAAATCAGCTCCCGCTATGAACCGCCTAAACTCTTCAAGGAGCTCATTATGTATAGCTGTGCTGACCTGAAAAAAGGTCTCAAAATCATGATTGACGGCGAACCGCACGTCATCGCCCAGTTCGACTTCACCAAGCCGGGCAAGGGCCAGGCCCTTTACAAGTGTAAACTGCGCAACATGATCACCGGCGCACTGTTCGACCGGACTTACCGTTCCGGGGAAAGCTTCGAACCCGCCAGCCTCGATGAACGTGACATGCAGTACCTCTACCAGGACGAGACCGGCTACGTTTTCATGGACCAGAAGACTTACGAACAGGCAACCATCGACGGCGAGATCCTCGGTGACGACAAATACTTCCTGGTCGACAACATGGAAGTCAAGGTCCTCATGCACGGCGATCGCGGCATCGGCGTCACCCTGCCCAACTTCGTCAACCTGCGGGTCACCCGGACAGACCCCTGGGTCAAGGGCGACACCGCCACCGGCAACAACAAGCCTGCGACGGTTGAAAGCGGCTACACTCTGCAGGTCCCCGGCTTCGTCGAAGAAGGCACCTTGATCCAGATTGACACACGGACCGGTGAGTACGTAACCCGCGTCAAAGAGTAATCACAGTCAAGCTGAATTTGCCAAAACGTCCGCTGGCGGACGTTTTTTTTTTGAACTTTTTCCCCTCTGTTTCGTCTAAGATAAATTGAACGATTATCTCGCCTGCCGATATCCGGGCAAGCGCTGATAAAATCCGGATAGAAACCATGCACAGCGGTTCACAATCATACAGAGTCCGTGGTTGGTTTTGCCTGTGTGCGATCATTGCCCTGACGGCATGTTCGATCGGGACACACTCATCGATCTCGACCTACCAGCCGCAAGGTCAATTCTCTGCACCCGGCAAGGACGTCCTGCCCGACCGCTGGTGGCTGACTTTCGCCGATCCGACCCTCGACCGACTGATTGACAGTGCGCTGAGCGACAACCTCTCACTGCAGACCGCCTGGGACCGGCTGGACCAGGCCCGCGCCGTGGCCCGCAGGGCCGGGGCCGGGTTCTGGCCGGAAATCAACGGCGAAGCCAGCGGCAGTACCACGCGATTCCAAACCAATTCCCAAACAGAGTCACGCAACGATTTTAGCCTCGGCTTGTCGGCAAGCTATGAAGTCGACCTCTGGGGAAGGATCAATTCGACCCAGCAGGCTGCGGAGCTGGATGCCATGGCCAGTGCCGAACTCCTGCAGACCGCGGCGCTGACATTGACCGCAGGAGTCGCCTCAACCTGGTTCCGGCTGATCGAACAACGCGAACAGATCCAGCTGTTGCAACAGCAGCTTGCCACCAACCAGCAGACCCTCGAACTGGTGACCCTGCAATTCCGGACCGGCCAAGTGAGTATCGCTGATCTTCTGCAACAGCGTCTGGTGGTGGAAAATCGTCGTGGCGAACTGGCTCTGGCCAAAGCGCAGGAGCAGGTGCTGCTCAACCAGCTTGCCGTGTTGCTTGGATTGCCGCCTGACCAGGCTCCGCAACTTGCGCCGGCAAGTCTCGGCAGCCTGCCGCCTCTCCCGGCGACCGGCGTGTACAGCAACCTGGTTGAAAGACGTCCCGATGTGCGCGCAGCGTGGCTGCAGGTGCGAGCCGCCGATCAGAGGGTCGCAGCGGCCGTTGCCGACCGCTTCCCCCGTCTCAGTCTGTCCGGGCGAGCCACGACTTCGAGTGAAGAGATCGAGGATCTGTTTGATGACTGGTTATCCTCGATTGCCGCCAATCTGCTGGCACCGCTGGTCGACGGTGGACGACGCCGTGCGGAAGTCGATCGAACCCGCGCAGCGGCATCGGCGGCCCTGCACGGCTACGGTCAGACGATCCTCGAGGCACTCGCCGAAGTTGAAGATGCGTTGGTCAGGGAGCAGCAACAGCTGATATATCTAAGCAGCCTCGACCGACAGCTGGAGCTGGCGGCACAGGCAACGGAACGGATTCGCGACCGCTACCTGAACGGCGCAGTCGATTACCAGCGCGTGCTGGCCTCGATCCTTTCCGAGCAGCAACTGCAGCGCACCAGGCTCACCGCCAGCGGCGAACTTTATGAAAACCGCATCAATCTCTGTCGTGCCCTGGCCGGCGGCTGGGAGATGTCCCGATGACCCGGACTGTAAATCCTAAGAGGTTAGCAAATGGATCCTGACCAGCAACACCATCAAGCACCAGGCCCTAATCGTCCAGCGGCTTTGCTGCGCCTGCTGCTGCCGGTTGTCGTGATTGCGATCGGTGCCCTCATCGCCGTATGGCTGATGCAGTCGGGGCCCAAGGCCAAGCCGAGACAGAAAGTCCGCAACGCCGTCGCCGTCGATATCAGGCCGGTCGAGTTTGGACCGCAGACAATGGCCCTCAACATCATGGGCACGGTCAGG
>JARFQM010000107.1 GCA_029287755.1 Desulfofustis sp.
ATATGATCCAGAGTCAGGTGGGTATATTTCTGGGTAGTGGATAAGCTGGCGTGTCCCAGCAATTCCTGCACCGAGCGCAGGTCTGCACCCATTTCCAGGAGATGGGTGGCAAACGAATGCCGCAGGGCATGGGGAGTCACGGGAGTCTGAATGCCCGCTCTCTGGCCATAATTATCAACAAACCTTTCAACGCTTCTGGTGGTCAACCGACCACCACGGTTATTCAAAAACAGGGCCTGGTCATCAACCTCTTTTCCAGCTGCCAAGCGGGCGCCCAGGACCGCCACGCGCTCGCCCCGCTGATAGGCGGTAATAGCATCCACGGCAGGCCGCCCCACAGGGACCAGTCGCTCCTTGTTTCCTTTGCCCCTCACCCTAAGCATTTCACCTTTCAAATCAAGATCGTCGAGGTCTGCAGCCACCAGTTCAGCAACACGTATTCCGGTCGAATAGAGCAATTCCAGAATGGCCCTGTCCCGGTGTTTGAATCGATCCGATTCATCTGGGGCCTCGAGAAGCGCAAAGACCTGATCGACAGTGAGAAAATTGGGTATGGATCTGCCGACTTTAGGACCGGGAATATTGTCGATTGGATTAGCGGTGATGAGGGATTGACGCTGCAGAAATCTGAAAAAGGAGCGCAGGGACGACAATTTTCTCGCCACGGTGGAACCACTGTTGCGACCATGCAGTCCAATAATGAATTTTCTGATATCAGCTCGGCAAAGCGATTCGATTTGCAGCGCTTCATCAAGCTGGGCGCTGAACTCCTGGAGGTCTCGTCGATATCCGGTGAGGGTATGGGGAGAGTAGCCTTTTTCGTTTTCCAGCCAGCGGCAGAACAGAGAGATAGCATCTGCTAGCTTCATCATAAATCCTGATCTTCCTGGTTGTCTCGCAATGTAGAGGCTGGAATCAGATCTTGCACTACTGTCAAATGGTGTACTATATTCAGCGACCAGTATAACCAGCAATGGTTGTTTTTCAATCCATGGAGATAATTAAGGAAGCGTTGTCTAACCTGAATTATGGCTAAGAAAACATTCGAATCTGCTCTCGCGCGGCTGGAACAGATTACCCAAGAGCTGGAGAGCGGTGATCTGAGTCTGGAGGCCAGTCTAAAAAAATTCGACGAAGGCATTAAGCTGACGGAATATTGCAACGCCAGATTGAGCGAAGCGCGCACCAAGGTGGAAATCCTGCTTGAAAAAAACGGCCGCCTCAAGGCCGAACCCTTCGATCAGTCCGAGAATGGAGATTAAACAGTACCTGAGCGACAGAAAGCGGCTGCTGGAAGACAAGCTCGATTCGCTAATGCTCGCTGTGGAAGGACCGTTCAGCAGCCATATTGAGGCAATGCGCTACAGTCTCTTTGCCGGCGGAAAAAGGATTAGACCGATTCTCTGCCTGGCATCAGCCGAGGCTGTCACCAGCGACCAGACGCTGCGTGACGAGGCGCTGATCATTGGCTGCGCACTTGAGTGCATCCACACCTATTCATTGATCCATGACGATCTTCCGGCCATGGACGATGACCAACTCAGGCGGGGTAAGCCAACCAATCACATGCTCCACGGCGAAGCCGGTGCGATTCTCGCCGGAGATGGTCTGCTGACTTTTGCCTTCGAGCTGCTTGCCAGGCCGGCTGCGGCCATCAGTACCACCACTCAGGTGAAAATCATTCGACTGGTCGCCGAGGCTGCCGGCCCCTTGGGCATGGTCGGCGGACAGGCACTCGATATTGCCGGTGAAAACTCCAGCTATCCATTCGAACACCTGCAGACCATCCATCGCTCCAAAACCGGAGCGTTGATTCGCTGCGCCGTGCAAGCCGGTGCGCTTGCGGGGGGCGCCCGCCATGAACAGATGGAGCAACTCACCAGCTACGGAGAAGCGATCGGCCTGGCCTTTCAGATTGTCGACGACCTGCTCGACGCAACCTCAACAACGGAAGTACTGGGTAAATCCGCAGGGTCCGATAAGATCAGGGGAAAAGCTACCTATCCAGCATTTTTCGGTATTGAAAAGACAAGAAATCTGGCTCGAAACGCGGTCGAGCAGGCAACCCAGGCGCTCGCCGGCTTCGATGCGCCAGCTGCCCCGCTCGTGCAGCTTGCCGAGTACATCTATGCCAGAACCCACTGAGACAACTATCCGAGATCATTAATTTCCCGCACTTCCTGCACATTTTCATTTGCTGATTTTTTTTACTGATTATTGTATAGCAGATTTGATCAACTATTTCGTGGACAATGATTAGATGCTGTTACCTTCGACAACAACAAGCAGACAGGCGCATATTCTCGAGAAAATTGACAGTCCCAGGGATATTCGCCTCCTGCACAAATCCGATCTGGATCTGCTGGCTGAGGAGATTCGTGATTTTCTGATAGGCTCGGTGGCCGGCACCGGCGGCCATCTGGGTCCCAGCCTTGGGGTTGTGGAGCTTACCCTGGCGCTGCATTACGTGTTCAACACCCCGGTCGATAAATTAATCTGGGATGTGGGCCACCAAAGCTATGCCCACAAACTGATTACCGGTCGCCGGGACAGATTCCACACCTTGCGCCAATACCAGGGGATCAGCGGTTTTCCCAAAGTGAGCGAGAGTGAGTACGATGCCTTCGAAACGGGGCATTCATCCACTTCGATTTCAGCGGCTCTGGGGATGGCCTTGGCCAAAGATCTCAGAGATGACCCTGCCAAGACCATTGCCGTGATTGGCGATGGTTCAATGACCGCCGGAATGGCCTTTGAGGCCCTCAACCAGGCCGGCGACATCAACAAGGATCTTATCGTCGTCCTCAATGACAACGAGATGTCCATATCGCCGAACGTCGGCGCTTTGAGCAGTTTTCTGAGTCGTAAACTGACCGGCCGGACGATGCGCCGTCTCAAGGACCATCTGGTGGAGCGGCTGGGTCAGCTCTCCAATGTCGGCGAAAATATCCTCACCGTTCTGAAAAAAAGTGAAGACAGTTTCAAGAGTTTTTTCACTCCGGGAATGCTTTTCGAAGCCCTGAAATTTGATTACGTGGGCCCTCTCAACGGCCATAATCTTGAAGAACTCATCGAAACCTTTGAAACGGTAAGGGATACTCAGCAGGGCCCCGTCTTGATCCATGTCCTCACCACCAAAGGCAAAGGCTATGCACCGGCCGAGAAGGACCCCGGCCTGTTCCACGGGATTGGACCCTTCGAATCGGAAACCGGCAAATCAAAAGGAAGCGCTGGATCGGTATCCTACACCAAGGTGTTTGGTGACACGCTCACGGAAATCGCCAAAACCGACGATTCCATAGTTGCCATTTCAGCCGCCATGGTGGCCGGAACCGGATTAAGCGACTTTGCGCACACCTACCCGGAGCGGTTCTTCGACGTCGGCATCGCCGAGCAGCATGCGGTCACCTTCGCCGCTGGACTGGCCAGTGAAGGGTTGCATCCGGTGGTGGCGATCTACTCGACCTTTTTCCAACGGGCCTACGATCAGATCATTCATGACGTCTGTATACCCAATCTGCCGGTAACCCTGGCAATTGACCGGGCTGGCGTCGTCGGCGCCGACGGACCGACGCACCACGGTGTATTCGATCTGAGCTTTCTGAGAATCATCCCCAATCTGATAATGATGGCTCCCAAAGACGAGGAGGAGCTCAGACACATGCTCTACACCTCCATCAATCATGGAGGGCCTTCTGCCTTGCGTTACCCAAGGGGCTGCGGAGAAAATGTCGAGCTCGGATCGGAGCTGGTGAACCTGCCCATAGGGCGGGGTGAATTGCTGCGCGATGGAGCAGATATTCTTCTATTGCCCATCGGCAACCGGGTGCATCCAGCCCTGCGCGCGGCCCGGGGACTGGAAAAACTGGGAATCGATGCGGCGGTCATCAACCCCCGTTTTATCAAGCCTCTGGACATGGAACTGATCTGCGACCTGGCGGCATCTGCCGGCAGAGTCATCACCATTGAGGACAACGTCAGGCAGGGCGGGTTTGGCACCAGTGTGCTGGAATTATTCAGCCGCTGCGGACTTTCGGTGAAGACCAGCCTGCTCGCTCACCCGGACCGCTTTATCGAACAAGGTCCCCAGAAGACCCTGTGGCGCAACAGCTCGATCAATTCGGTGGCCATCACCGAGGCGGCGCTGCAGCTCATGAACCGCTGAGCAGCCCACTTCCTCCGCACTAATCCCACTCGTTGATGATCACGCTGCGCTCTCAGCTATAGAGCGTAATACTTCTTGTACCACTCGACGAAGCGGCCGATGCCATACACCAGGCTGGTGTTGGGTCGATAGTCCAGATCAGTCACCAGATCGTCGACATCGGCATAGGTTGCCGGCACATCCCCGGGCTGCATGTCCACCATTATCTTTTCTGCCCTGATCCCCAGGCAGTCCTCCAGTACCTCGATGTAGCGCAGCAGTTTCTCCTTGTTGTTGTTGCCTATATTGTATACCCGGTAGGGGCAGTAAGAAGTGGCTGGGTCGGGAGTGTCTCCGGACCATTTCGAATCGCCCTCCGGGACTTTGAACACAACCCTGCACACGCCTTCAACTATATCGTCGATATAGGTGAAATCTCGTTCCATTCTGCCATGATTAAAGACCTTTATCGGCTCGCCTGCGAGCATCGCTTTGGTGAACAGGAACAAGGCCATATCGGGTCTGCCCCAGGGCCCGTAAACGGTGAAAAATCTCAGTCCGGTGGTCGGCAGACCGTAGAGATGACTGTAAGTATGGGCCATTAATTCATTGGCCTTTTTCGAGGCTGCGTAAAGCGATACCGGATGATCGACGTTATCATGAACGGAAAAGGGCATCTTGGTGTTGGCCCCATACACGGAACTGGAGGAGGCATAGACCAGATGCTTCACGCCGCTGTGGCGGCAGCCTTCCAGAACGTTGACGAATCCCACCAGATTGGTATCCACGTAAGAATGGGGGTTGATGAGTGAATACCTCACTCCGGCCTGGGCTGCGAGGTTCACCACCGCATCGAATGAATAGTTTCGAAACAGCGCCTCCATGTCTGCGCGGCTGCTCAGATCCATATTTTCATGGATAAAATTGTCGCCTGCCGCAAGGGCTGCCAAGCGATCGATCTTGAGCTGCGGATCGTAGTAGTCGTTAAGATTGTCCAGCCCGACGACCGTGATCCCCTGGGCGGTAAGACGCTGGCTCAGGTGCGCGCCGATGAACCCGGCGGCACCGGTGACAAGAATAGTTTTCATAGTCGCTCCCGGTATGGAATAAATAGACGTCCCCCAGATCTCAGCAGATCAGCGGAACAGCTCACTGCAATACGAGAGTGCACTCAATCGTCGAAATCGCCTTCCGGTCCCTTGTCAACGTCCAGCGTCTGAGCCCGCGCCCTGATTTTCTCTCTGGTCCAAGCGGACGGATCTTCGATGCGGGAGGCCTCGGCGCCGATATCATGCGAACCGGCCTGGATCAGCAGTTCCATGGCAAGCGGGGCGGTATCCGAGGCGTTGAAGACATTGACCAGCATCTGATAAACGAACTCTTCCACCCTCTTGATCATCCGTTCACGAACTTCACGAGGTTGCCCCATCAGCCAATTATCGACCGGCAGGTTGAGGTTTTTGTAATTACCGCCGCTCCAGCCTTTCTCGCTGGCCAGCGATACCATCCTCTGCCAGGTTTCTTCGCTGACGCCCTCACCTTCGACCTTGTTGAAATTACCTTCGCGGTCGGTGAGAGCGTTGCCATAGTCATTGACCTCAACTCCCCAGGAAACCATCTGCAGGGCAGTGGCCACATTGGCTTTGGTGGTATTGGTTCCGGAGGCGATCTGGCGGAGCTTGTCGGAACTGTTGCCTGAAGTGCCATGCTGGGCACCGGAAACCTTATAGGGAGCCAGATGTTCGTGGATTCGGCCGGTCAGTTCCACCTGTATCCCCTCTCCGCTTGCCTCTATGCCGTGGGCTGAACCGTTATTGAGGGCAATCCAGTCGGGAAAGATGTCATGCGCGTTAAGTCCGGCAATCAGGAACCCCGCATCATCGACGGTGGACAGCCCCTGGTTGCCTTTGATTTCTCCAACTTCGGTCTCCAGCCCGGCCCAGTCGGGAATATACTGGTTGAGTTCTATATTGGCCAGCAGATTGAGATCATCGGCCATATGCGAGGCATCGACGGCGATGGAGGTTATTCCGGCATCGAACAGCGTCGGTATCTCTATCTTGGCGGCCGCCACATCCGACTCCGACTTCAGTCCGTAGTGATCGGCATGAACAGCGACCGGAATGGTGATCCCCAGCGAGTTGCAGGCTGAATCCACCAGTCTGGCGATATTCCAGAAATTGACAGGACAGTAATTTGATTCTGATTTGGCGATTTCCACTATCAGTGCCGCATTGGCACGCTGGGCAGCGAGCAAGGCACCCTGGATGACAAAATAATTCCTGCCGTTGGCCGCCATGGTCATGGCCTTCCCTTTCCTGGCAAGTGCCCTGTTGACCACTTTGCCGCTCACCAGCAGCGCTCTCGAGTTGGGAAACAATTTCCTCACCGTCGGCGGTCTGCCGACCTCCAGTGCCTTTGCAAACAGTGTCGCTGAGCCCATTATTGTCTTCCTCCCTTATTTTCTATAAAGCGAACACCTACGCTGCTTTGCACCATTGTTCTGTGAGGGGCGCAGGATGGTGCCGCAGATTGGTTGAAGTTACTGGATAAAGTTACGTGCAGACAGTTGCTCCTTTATAATGCAGATTGAGGAAAAATCCAGTTCCCGCCATTGATTCAGACCTTCTCTACAAAGCCGGAAAACGGTTTTCTGCCGAACAGCCAGACAGCCAGCACACTGAGCTCATAGAGTACCAGCAGCGGTATGCCCATCATCATCTGATTGACAATGTCGGGAGTTGGCGTGAGCACTGCGGCAATGATAAAATTGACCAGAATGGCATATTTTCTGTGTCTGTTGAGAAAGGCAACCGAGACCAGGCCCGCCTTGGCCAGAAAGACCATCATGACCGGCCTCTCGAAAATGATGCCAAAGGCGATGAGAAGACGCAGTGCCAGTGAGAAATACTCGCTTACCGCCGGCAGGGAGGTGAGAAATTCATTATTGTACCCGACCAGAAATTTGAAGGCCGGCGGAAAGACGATGAAATACCCAAAAGCTGTTCCGGACACGAAAAATACAGTGGAGATCACGGTAAATGGGACGATAACACGCCGTTCATGGCGGTAGAGCCCCGGAGCGATGAACCGCCAGATCTGATAGAAGATCATCGGGCTCGCAAGTATGATGCCGCAAACTAGAGCGAGTTTTAGATAAAAAAAAACCCTTCTTGATAAGAGGTAAAGATGAGGCTGGTGCCTTCCGGCAATACTTCGGTGAGCGGTTTGAAAAACCAGGTTCCAATCGGCCTGATAACCAGGTAAGAGAAACAGAAGCCAATGAATATCGCCGCGAAAGAATAGATCAGACAACTCCGCAATTCACGGAGATGCTCGGTAAGAGGTTGATCTTCAAAATTTTCTGGCGCGTCGTTCATCTGGTCCGCATCCTTGGCTGCACCTGGGGGGCCGAATTGGCAAAGCCCTGCTTACCATCTGCCACGTCTTTTTGCAATACATACGATGTCCCGACCACCCGGTCCCTATCTTTTCGGAGTTCCACCCCTTCTCCGCTGCTTCGTCAAGCATCGAGTAAATATTTCAAAAGTATTTAAGATAATTGACTTCTTTTTTTTGTATGGGATAGAATAGCATAACCTTCATAGCGAACTCAGACTATTCTCTAACCAGATCCGGAACAGAGCCCATGACCACAATTCTGATTGTCGATGATGAAAAATCAATGCGGGATTTTCTCAAAATTCTGCTGGTCAAGGAAGGCTACGAAGTCACCGTCGCCGGCGACGGTGAACAGGCGCTGGCCGCCCTGGATAAAAACCGCATAGACCTGGTCATCAGCGACATCAGGATGCCTGGTATCAGCGGACTCGAGCTGCTTGCCAGGATCAAGGACGAGTCCGAGGATATCCCGGTTATCATGATAACCGCCTTCGCTTCCCCCAACGATGCCGTGCAGGCCATGAAGAACGGGGCTTATGACTACATCTCCAAACCCTTCAACGTCGACGAAATTAAATCGGTCATCCATTCAGCCACTAATCAGACGGAAGCCACCCTGAAGATCCAGCAGGCCGAACAGCTGTTTCCCGAGATCATCGGCAAAGGCAAGGAGATGCTGAAAATCTTCGACATGATCAACCGCATCGCGCCCACCCCGGCCAATGTTCTTATCTACGGCGAATCCGGAACCGGCAAGGAGCTGGTGGCCCAGGCCATTCATAAGAAAAGCAAGGTGCATGCCCGCCCCTTCGTGCCCATTACCTGCAGCGCCATCCCCGAGGAGTTGATGGAAAGCGAATTATTCGGTCACATCAAGGGGTCCTTCACCGGAGCCATCAGCGACAAGACCGGACTGTTCAAGGAAGCCGACGGCGGCACCGCTTTTCTCGATGAAATTGGAGAGTTGACCCCGATCATCCAGACCAAGCTGCTGCGCGTCCTCCAGGAACGAGAGATCAAACCGGTCGGGGGCACCAAGCAATTCGCCATCGACGTCAGAATAATTGCCGCAACCAACAGAATTCTCGAAGAAGAAATGCGGGCCGGCCGTTTTCGCGAGGACCTTTTTTACCGGCTTGCCGTGGTGCCCATACGCGTTCCCTCCCTGCGGGAAAGAAAAAGCGATATTCCGCTTCTGGTCGAACACTTCCTGGAAAAATACTCGACTCTTCTCGGCAAGGAAATCCGTGAAATTTCTTCCTACGCACTCGAGGTTCTGATGGGATATGATTTCCCTGGGAACGTGAGGGAACTGGAAAATATCATAGAACGTGGGGTGGCCCTCGAGAGCACCAATATCATTTTGCCGGAAAATCTGTCCCTGGGCGGACCGCTGCAGACCAGAAGAGAGGACAGCGCCGAGTCTTCCGCCTTTGTTGCCGCCCAAGACGAAGAGGAGCTTTTCGAGCGCGGTCTCGATACGGTGGTCGCCGATCTCGAGAAATCCCTTATCTCGCATGCCCTTCAAAAGGCAGGCAACTCCAAGACCAGAGCAGCCGAACTGCTGAAGGTCAGTTTCAGGTCGCTGCGCTACAAAGCCAAGAAATATGATCTCTAGATCATGAAAATCAACACCATTCCCGAAGCGCAGCTCTACCCCACCTCACTCGGCGACCTTTTGAAACGGCAGTTGTTCTGGCTGCTTCTGCTGCGCATCGTACTTTATACGCTGATCACGGTGATCAGCCTCATCCTGCTGGATGAGCGGTTCAAAGCTATTGTCATGCCTCCGAGCCTGCTGGTCCTCTTTACCCTGATCGTCTACCTGTCGACCATCGTATCCGCCTTCACCCTGCTCCACCTGGAAAGCGAGTTTCGCCGTTTTGGTTTCATCCAGACCCTCTTTGACGTGGTCTTCGCTTCAATGCTTATCTATCTGACCGGCGGCTCGCTTTCCATTTTTTCATCCGTATATTTTTTCCCCATCATTTCAGGCGGCCTATTGATTCCGCTCAAGGGCGGCCTCATTGGCGCCGCCGCCTCGACGATTCTGTTCGCCCTCATCCTGCTTCTCGAGTATTTCGGTTACCTGCCCGACTACGTACTGCTCTCCAGATTTTACGAGCAGGTCGCCCTGTTCACCAATATCCGTCAATTCGGCACCATGGGGCTGACTTTCTTTCTCGGAGCTTTTATCAGTGCCATGTTCGGCACGATGCTGCGTTCAACTACGCGAGAATTGTCAAGCACCAAATATGACTTCGACCGGCTCTCTCTTCTCTACAAGAAGATTTTCGATAATATCGCCACCGGTATTCTGACCATCAACAGGGAAGGGGTAATTACCTCCGCCAACAACGCGACCACGGCCATTACCGGACAATCTCCGGACGATCTGCTGGGTAAAGAGCTGGTGACCATATTTCCGGGCATCGATCTTGCCAGCAATTCCCCCCGGAATGCGTGTGATTTTGAACGCCATGACAGGCAGACGCTGAGACTCGGCTACACCCTCACCCAGCTCCATTCCTCCACCGATAGTGCAGCTGATGGCGGGCACACCCAGGCAGAGGA
Organism: Desulfofustis sp.; assembly: GCA_029287755.1. The sequence goes on from JARFQM010000107.1 coordinate 10,121, forward strand.
TGTAACCATCATTACCCTCAAAGATATTGGTGAAATTGAACGGCTGGAGAACCAGATGCGACAGGCCGAGAAACTGGCGGCCATCGGGATGATGAGCGCCTCCATCGCCCATGATTTCCGCAATCCTCTGGCGGCCATCTCAGGGTCCGCCCAGGTACTGGCCGAGGAATTGGGCTCCTCCGGCAGTTCTCAGCCACAAAACTATGAACTCACCAAGATCATTCTGCGAGAGTCAGACCGTCTGGCCAACACCATTACAAACTTTTTGAAATTTGCCCGGCCGGAAAATATAAAGAAAGACTGGTTTTTGCTGCGCTCCTGTGTTGAAGACATACTTCAGGTCTGCAAGGCGGATAAGAAATGGCCGGTTACCTGCAGGGTCGACCTGCTCATCGATGATACATTCCGGGTCTGGGGTGATGAAAAACAACTTTTTGGAGTGATCAGCCAACTTCTGCAGAACGCGCTGCCATTCTGCCCCAAAGGCAAGGAGAGGATCGAGCTGAGCAGCTCAACCATCTGCGTGAACGACAATCAGGAACTTTGTCTGATCAAAATCAGCGATAACGGCCGCGGAGTTGAACAAGCGGAAATCAAGAACATCTTTGAACCCTTTTACACTACTCGAACAGACGGTACCGGGTTGGGACTGGCCATCGCTAAACAGATAATAGAAGGCCATAACGGCTCCATTGCGGTCGAGAAAGCGGAGATGGGGGGTGCCTGTTTTACGCTGATTCTGCCGCTGAGATTGAACAACGACGAGTGATTTGACTATTCCTTCTCCTTCCACACCCGGGCTCCGAGCCCGCTCAACTTGTCAACCAGATTTTCATAGCCGCGTTCAAGATGGTAAATCCGTGATATTTCGGTTCGCCCCGAGGCAGCAAGCGCTGCAATCACCAGTGAGGAACTGGCCCTGAGGTCGGTCGCCATCACCCGGGCGCCGCTCAAGCCCTGCGGCCCCCGGCCGGTCACCACCGCCGAGTTGCCTTCGGTTTGAATCTGGGCGCCAAGACGTCTCAGCTCGGCCACATGCATAAAACGATTTTCAAATATTGTCTCCTTGATGACACAGATTCCAGAACTGAGCGTCATCAAGGCCATGAACTGAGCCTGCAGATCGGTGGGATAGCCCGGATAAACCATGGTTTTAATATCGACGCCTCGTAATCTCCTGCGCCTGGCAGGATCCATGCCTACCGAAATCGTTCCCGGGGCGCTGGTGATCTCCACCCCGGCTTCCATGAGCTTGTCGAGCAGGGCCGGAAGATGGCCAGGTTCGCAGCCGGTGATGGTTGCCTGTCCTCCTGCCGCCGCAACCGCAATGAGATAAGTACCGGTTTCGATCCGGTCAGGAATGATCGCCGTCCGGGCCGCGGTGAGGTTTGAAACGCCGCGGATGGTGATCTGGTCGGTGCCTTTGCCCTCAATGTCGGCCCCCATATTGGCCAGCATGTCAATCAGATTTCCGATTTCCGGCTCCCGGGCGGCGTTTTTGAGCACCGTGGTACCGCGGGCCAGCACAGCGGCCATCAACATGTTTTCAGTTGCGGTTACCGAGGGAATGTCGAAGTGTATGGTACTGCCGCGCATATCGTCATCTCGGCGGGCATCAACATAACCGTTCTCGAGGGTGCAGCGCACTCCGAGCCGCTCGAACCCACGGAGGTGAAAATTTATGGGTCTCTCGCCAATTGCGCAGCCGCCCGGCATGGAAACCGTCGCTTCG
>JARFQM010000187.1 GCA_029287755.1 Desulfofustis sp.
GAGTTTACCCAGCGCGCATTTCTGAATGGTCGTCTCGACCTGGCTCAGGCGGAGGCTGTGATCGAAGTGATCCGGGCCCGTTCGGAGCGAGCGAGCCGGGTTGCTGTAGACCAGCTAAACGGCCGATTATCCCGCGAGATACACCTATTTTCACAGCAAATCAAAGATGCCCTGGCGCTACTGGAAGCCCACATTGATTTTCCCGATGACGAGGTTGGTGAACTGGACCTCCCGGCCCTGCTCGATCCACTTCACAAGGTTGCACGACAGATGCACGCCCTGGCCGAAAGTTTCGATCTTGGTCGGGTCCTGCGTGAGGGGGTCAGTATCCTGATCCTGGGTCGCCCGAATGTCGGCAAGAGCTCGTTGATGAACGCCATACTTGGTGAATCCCGGGCCATCGTTACCGAGGTGGCCGGTACGACCCGTGACACCCTGGAAGAACAGCTGGTGCTGGCCGGGTTCCCGGTGCGTCTGATCGATGCGGCCGGCGTGCGTGATACGGATGACCCGGTTGAGCAAGAGGGTGTACGCCGGGCACGGGACAAGGCGTCTTCAGCAGATCTGATTCTGATGGTGATAGATGGCTCTGTTCCGCTACACGATGAAGACCTCCTGGCCCTTGAGTTGTGTCGTCCGGACAAGACGCTGGTTGTCATCAATAAATCTGACCAGGCCCAGCACTGCGATGTTTCAGAGCTTGCCGGCTTTGAGCACCGGGTTGCCGTGTCGGCAAAGTATAATCAGGGCATGCCCGATCTTGCTCAAGCAATTGTCAGGCACCTCACGGAAGATTCATCCCTCGCCGACAACGAGGGGGTCGTGATTACCGAACGTCGCCACCGTGACGCTCTGTTGAGTGGGAAAAAGGCGCTTGATGAACTCTTTGTCTCGGCGGCCTCGGCCGCTCCCCGCGAGTGCCTGGCGATGGACCTGCGCGAGGTGCTTGGCGCGCTCGGCCGGATTACCGGAGAAACCACGCCTGACGAGATCCTGGAACAGATTTTCAGCCGATTCTGTATTGGTAAATAACGGGTTGTTCCACGTGAAACGTGGCCCGGGGTTCTTAACGCCTTGTTTCACGTGGAACACCAGGCTCAACGCAGGTTTTTGACGATGAGGTTGTTTTGGCAGAAAACTACGATGTCATAGTCGTTGGTGCCGGCCATGCCGGTTGTGAGGCAGCACTCGCGGTCGCCCGTATGGGCCGTCGAGCCCTGCTCTTAACCCTCAACCTGGATGCTGTGGCACAGATGTCCTGCAACCCTGCTATTGGCGGCCTGGCCAAGGGGCACCTGGTGCGTGAGATCGACGCTCTAGGCGGCGAGATGGCAAGAAATATCGATGCGACCGGAATCCAGTTTCGTGTTCTGAATACGAAAAAGGGCCCGGCTGTCAGGGCCTCCAGGGCCCAGGCCGATCGCGACCTCTATCGTGCCCGCATGAAGCAGGTTATCGAAGGGCAAACCGGTGTTGACCTGAAACAGGGCCAGGTCGTTAAGCTGGTTGTAGAGGGTGAGCGGGTTTGTGGGGTTGAGACCAGAGACGGTTTACGCTTTATGGCCCCGGCGGTGATTCTGACCACTGGCACCTTCATGCGCGGCCTGATCCACGTCGGCTTGGTCCACTACCCTGGCGGACGCGCGGGAGAACCGCCTTCGGAGGGGTTGTCGGATCACTTGCGATCTCTTGGGTTCAGTGTCGGACGCCTGAAAACCGGTACACCACCGCGTCTGGCTGCGTCGACGATTGATTTTTCCCGACTTGAAGCCCAGCCGGGTGATCCAAACCCGAAGCCCTTTTCAGCAGACACCCCTGGCATAGACCGTCCCCAGGTGCCTTGTCATATCACCTACACCAACGCCCGGACCCACGAAGTGATTCGTCGTGGCCTTGACCGCTCACCGTTGTATTCCGGAGTAATTGAAGGTGTCGGACCGCGTTATTGCCCATCAATCGAAGACAAGGTAGTGCGCTTCCCGGACAAACAACAGCACCAGATTTTTCTGGAGCCGGAAGGGCTTGCCAGCGGTGAAATCTATCCAAACGGTGTGTCCACCTCCTTGCCGGTCGATGTACAGCTGGCCTACCTCAGGACCATGCCGGGCCTGGAACAGGTTGAGATTATGCGGCCTGGTTATGCCATCGAGTACGATTACGTCGATCCGATTCAACTGCAGCCCACCCTGGAAACCAAGGCTTTGCGCGGGCTTTACCATGCGGGCCAGATTAACGGAACCTCCGGTTACGAAGAGGCCGGTGCCCAGGGTCTTCTGGCAGGAATCAATGCAGTGTTACAGGCCAGCGGGCGCGAGCCTGTGGTTATCGGTCGTGACCAGGGTTATTTGGGTGTTCTGGTTGATGACCTGGTCAACCTGGGGGCCAAAGAACCCTACCGGATGTTCACTTCGCGAGCCGAATACCGACTCCTGCTCAGGGAAGACAACGCCGATCAGCGACTCAGCCCGATTGGCAGGGAGGTTGGCCTTTTGACGGATGAGCGTTGGGAGCGCTTCTCTGCGAAACTCGAGGATCTGGCGCGAGGCTATGGGCTGTTGCGCGAGACGCGTGTTTCGCCCGGTCACCAGCAAGCCCTTGAGCGGCTCAATCTGCAGGAATTGAAAAATGGTGCTTCGCTTGAAGAGCTGTTGCGTCGACCGGAGATCAGCCTTGATGTACTCGGTTTTCTTAACGACGAATTGGCCGACCTTCCTCTGGAGGTGCGTAGCGAACTGGAAACCGAGGTCAAATATGCCGGATACATTCGCCGCCAGAAAGAACAGGTCGAGCGCTTCCGGCGACTGGAAAACCTGGTGATCCCAACCGGGTTTGATTACGAAATTGTTCATGGCCTCTCCGCCGAGGTGCGCGAAAAGCTCAATCAGGTCTCGCCAAGAACCCTTGGGCAGGCTGGGCGCATACCGGGCGTCACGCCCGCTGCAACAGCCATCCTGGCGGTTGTTTTGAAACGCTGAGGGCTTTTATGGTTTTGTTGGAGGCATTGGACGATCTTGGTTTGGACGTCGCGCCTGAAGCAATTGTACACCTGGAGAAGCTGGTTGATGAACTGCTGCGCTGGAACCGCCGCCGCAACCTGACGGCGATTGTCGAGCGAGACGAAATCCTGGAAAAACACCTGGTCGACTCCCTGACCCTCCTGCCCTTTATCGGCCGCACCGGTCGCCTGCTTGACATCGGCTCTGGAGCCGGGTTCCCGGCGTTGCCGTTGAAGATTGCCCGCCCTGATCTCGAAATCGTCTCTGTCGACGCGGTCGGTAAAAAGATCGATTTCCAGCGCCATATTGCCAGGGTGTTCGGTCTCGAAGGGTTTACCGCGCTGCATGACCGTATCGAATCGCTGGTCAATCACCCTGGTTATTACAGGGGGTTCGATATCGTTACCGCACGGGCCCTGTGTTCTCTCGAAGAGTTATTGATAATGGCCAGGCCCTTTCTGGCTCCCGGAGGTCGACTGCTGGCGATGAAGGGGCCCGATGGCGACAAGGAGCTTGTCGGACTCGGAGAGTTGTTGCAGGACACCGGTTGGTCGGTTACAGTGCACCGTTTGAAGTTGCCCGTATCGGGTGCGGTCCGTAGCCTGATCGAGATGGAATATTTGTAGTATTTTTACCACATGTTGTGTTTTAGGAAAAGATGATATCTACATCTTGTGCTTTACCGCGCCTGGGCAAATTTTCTTTGCAGAACCAGGTGCTTATGTTAGTCTGAGCGACTCGAAAAACTCACCCCAAGGAGACATGCAGGCATGGCCCAGGTAATCGCCATCGCCAATCAAAAGGGCGGCGTCGGCAAGACCACGACGGCAGTCAATCTTGCCGCATCACTGGCCGTTGCCGAGAAGCGTACCCTGCTGGTTGATCTCGACCCCCAGGCCAATGCCACCAGTGGTGTCGGGGTTGATCCGCACAGCATGGAAAAGACCGTCTATCATGCTCTGATCGGTGAGGCTTCTGCAGATCAGGTGCTCCAGACCACCGGCCTTGACCTGCTCCGCCTGCTCCCATCAAATCCTGATTTGATAGGTGCCGAAGTTGAGTTGATCTCGGCTCTGGCACGAGAGAACAAACTTAAACTGGCCCTGGCGGCGGTGACAGACCAGTACGACTATGTCCTGATCGACTGCCCTCCCTCGCTCGGACTGTTAACGATCAATGCTCTGACCGCCGCGAACAGCGTCCTGATCCCGCTGCAGTGTGAATATTACGCCATGGAGGGGCTGAGCCAGCTAATCAATACGATACGCCTGATTCAGCGTGAACTGAACCCGGCCCTGATGATCCACGGTATTCTCCTGACAATGTTCGATGCGCGCAACAACCTCTCGCATCTGGTCTGCGAGGAGATCCGCGAACATTTTGCCGCCCAGGTCTTCGAAACGATGATCCCGCGCAACGTGCGCCTTTCTGAAGCACCCAGCCACGGTTTGCCCGCCCTGCTCTACGATATTTCTTCGCGGGGAGCGGCAGCTTATCTGGAACTGGCGCGCGAAATTATCCGCATGGAGTAGCAACCAGTATGGCCAAACGACCCGCTCTCGGCAAAGGCATCGGCGCCCTTCTCACATCAGCTTCCCAGGATGGTCGCCACAAGTATTTCGTCTGCCCGGTCGAAGAACTGAAACCGCATCACCAGCAGCCACGCAAAACCTTCAACGATGCCAAGATGGCCGAGTTGGTCGCTTCGATCCGCGAGAAGGGCGTCATCCAGCCCCTGGTGGTCCGTCATACCGATGATCATTACCAGATCATAGCCGGTGAGCGACGCTGGCGGGCGGCACAAAAGGCCGGTCTCAAGGACGTTCCGGTGGTTATCCAGGATGTCTCGGAGGATTGGGCCCTGGAAATGGCCTTGATCGAGAATATCCAGCGTGAAGATCTCAACCCGATCGAAGAAGCCGAAGCCTATCGTCACCTGATGAGCAACTTTGACCTCTCCCAGGAGGAAGTTGCCAAGCGGGTTGGCCGCGAACGGCCAACGGTCGCTAATGCGCTGCGCCTGTTGCGCCTGCCCAGGGAGATCCAGCAGGATGTGATCGATGGCCAACTGAGTATGGGGCACGCCCGGGCGCTCCTGTCGCTGGATGGTGCTGCACGTATCAAGGAGGCCCGCGATCAGGTGGTCCGCAAGCAGTTTTCCGTTCGCCAGACCGAAGCCCTGGTTAAAAAACTCAAAGGGAGCACAGGTCAGCCCGCCGCACGCAAGACCAGGATTGACCCGGAGCTGGCCGACCTCGCAGCACGCCTGCAGCGTTGTCTCGGCACCAAGGTCAATATCTTGCCACAGACGCGCGGCGGCAAAGGCGGCAAGATCGAAATCAGCTATTATTCCGCGGAAGAGTTCGAGCGTTTGCTGGAGCTCTTCGAAAGAAGATGATGTAATTTCAGATGGTTAAGCCAAATAACCCAGGAAACAGAACCGATGTTCAAGAAGAAGGAAACAGAACCGATGCGCAAAGAGACCCCGATAGAAAAGAGTGAGATCAAGGCCTTTCTCGGCCCCGGCAGCCAGTTTGAAGGTAAGCTGGTGTTCAACGAAATCGTGCGTCTGGACGGTGCTTTCCGTGGTGAAGTGACCTCCCATGACACCCTGATCGTTGGTGAAAGTGCCGACATCCAGGCTGATGTCCAGGTTGGTACGCTGATCCTGAGCGGGAAATTCAAGGGTAACATCAAGGCAAAGAGTCGCGTCGAGTTGCGTGCCCCCGCCAGTGTCGATGGCACAATTGAAACGCCGGCCCTCTCCGTGGAGGATGGCGTCGTGCTGAATGGGACGATCACCATGACGACCGGTGAAATCGCCACCGTTGTAAAGCCCGCCGAAGAAGCGGCCAAGAAATGATTTAATCCGCTCATGGATGAGTATTTTTTGCGAAAAGATCCTTGACATGATCAGGGTGCTATGGTAGTTGTCTCCTGCTTTGGCCCCGGGGGTCAGGGCCTTTTTTAACCGTCTCTGAAGATTGTATACAGTATACCGACGTGCCAACCTGGCGCTAACACAAATGAGGTAAAACGGTGATCAAGCTAGACTGGACACTGTTCCTGCAGTTTGCCAACTTCATGATCCTGATGGTTGTGCTGAACGCTCTCCTGTTCAAACCTTTACGGGCCGCTTTGCAGGCACGCAGGGAGGCGATAGAGAGCTCCAAAGCCAAAGTTCATGACATCGACGAACAGGTGCAGGCGCAAATTGCCCGCTACGAGGCCCAACTTCAGGAAGCTCGTCTGCAGGGCGCCCAGGAACGTGCGACCTTGCGCAAGGCCGGACAGGAAGAGGAAGCCCGTATCCTTGGTGCTGCGAACCAGACGGCTGCGGTAAAACTGCAAACCATCAAGGAACAGATACAGGAAGAGGCAGGCACTGCACGCCAGGCCCTGCGCGATGAGACCGAGGACCTGGCCAGGGAGATTGCCGGCAAGGTTCTGGGGAGGGCCATCTGATGAAGCACAACATATATATCTATAGAGCCCTTCTTCTTTGTCTCTTTATCCTGGCCCCTGTTGCAGCTTTTGCTGCCGGTGGTGGCGGACATGCTGACAGCGGCGCAGTCCTTAAGGATTTTATCTACCGCTGTTTCAACTTTGCTCTGATGGCCGGTTTACTCGCCTACTTTGTGACCGAGCCGATCCGCAAAGGTCTCAAGGGGCGCACTGAAGAGATTGAAAAAACCCTTGCTGATGCTGAGTCAGCCAAAGCCGCTGCCGAAGCAAAGCATAAGGAATACAGCGAGAAGCTGGCCAAAGCGACCGAAGAGATTGCCG
>JARFQM010000207.1 GCA_029287755.1 Desulfofustis sp.
TTACCTACGGCATTGTCTTTTCAAATTTCATGAATCGCGGGGTGTTCACCTTCGAGGGTGGAACCGATCATTTGATCAACCTTATGGCCGCCGAACTCGAGAAAAACGGGGTGACCATCTGTACCAGGGCAAAGGTCGACAGGATTGTCACCGGGAACAAGAAAACGCGTGGCGTCGAGGTCAACAATACTTTCAAAAAGGCCAATGCGGTGGTGTCCAATAGCGGCATCACCAACACCGTGTACCAGCTCTCGGATGTGCGTCAATTCTCCGACGAATTCCTGGAGAAAGCCGCACAAATCCGGGTCAACAATTCCAGCTGCCAGGTCTATATCGGTATTAAGGAAGAAGAGCAGATCGAGCCCATAGGCGATCTGCTCTTCACCTCTCTCTCACCGGAATTCGATTCGGCCGAGCTGCTGGACATCAACACCAGGTCGAAGACTTTCTCGGTCTATTATCCCAAGACCAGGCCCGGTCATGACCGCTATACCATCGTCGCTTCGATGAACAGCAATTACGATGACTGGGCGGCGCTGGATGAGGCCGAGTACCAATCTGCCAAACAGAGGATGATGGACAGGACCATAGTCGACCTGCAGCGCTATGTTCCCGGGGTCACATCCAAAATTGACTGGCTGGAGGCCGCTACTCCGCTGACGTTCAATCGCTACACCTTGCACACCAAGGGCACCTCCTTCGGGACTAAATTCGAGGGACTTGATATTTCAAGAACCATCTTCAAAGAGGTGAACGGACTCTTCCATGTGGGGTCGGTGGGCATCATCATGTCCGGGTGGCTTGGCGCCATAAACTACGGTGTTATAGTTGCCAACGACGTGGACAGTTATTTAAGATCACTTTAATCCAGCGTATATCCATGGCAGATTTTACCGGCAGGACGGCAATAGTCACCGGGGCAACCAGGGGCATCGGCAGAGCCTTGGCAGAAACCTTGCTGCACCGTGACTGCACGGTGGTGGGGACCTATGGCAGCAACAAAGAAGAAGCCGAGAGATTTCAGCAGCAGTGGGCAAAGAACAAGCTGCACCTGGTCCGCTGCGATGTCGCCGACCACGATCAGGTACAGCGTTTCTACCAGGATTTCGAAGCCCGCTTTGAGAACCTGGATATCCTGATCAACAATGCCGGTGTCCGCCGGGATGCAATTGTCGCCCTGATGAGCAGTGAACAATGGCAGCAGGTTCTTGACATCAACTTATCGGGGACCTTCCACATGAGCAAATATGCGGTGTTGCTCATGCTCAAGCAGAAATACGGCCGCATTGTCAATATCACCTCACCCTCTTCTTATATGGGGATCCAGGGGCAGGCCAACTATGCCGCCTCAAAGGCCGGTCAGATCGGCTTTACCCGAACGCTCGCCAAGGAAGTTGCCCGTAAGAAAATCACCGTAAACTGCGTCTCCCCTGGTTTCATCCAGACAGACCTTCTCAATGATCTCTCCGACGAGCAGCTCAACGCCTACAAGAAGATGGTGCCGATGCGCAGATTTGGAAAAGTCGAAGAGGTCGTCGAGGCCGTCTTGTTCCTGGCCTCCGCAAAGGCCTCTTACACAACCGGTGCGGTACTCGAAGTAAATGGGGGACTCTAGGGTGATCGATAGACGGATTCTGGCCTTGATTCCCCACCGTCCTCCATTTCTCTGGGTCGACACCATCATCAGCCTGTCGGAGAAGGTCATCGAGACCCGAACGACATTTGCCGAGGATCTCGCGGTATTTCAGGGGCATTATCCCGGCAACCCGCTTTTGCCGGGTGTCCTGCTGTGCGAGGCTGTCTACCAGAGCGGCGCCCTGCTCCTGGCCGGATCCTTTGAGGAGCAGAACGATACCAGGATCCCCGTGCTGACCAGAATTACCGACACCAGGTTTAAACGCCGGGTCCTTCCTGGGGAAACGGTTGACATTGAAGTCACCCTGATCGACTCGATATCTTCGGTCAGCGTCCTCAGGGGCAAGGCCAGAGTCGGCCAGGAACTGGCGCTGAAAACCGAATTCTACTGCGCCCTCATAGAGCCTTGAACCGATCTTTGCGTGATCTAATAAGTACTTACGATGACGTCAATTTTCAGGAAAACTGAGCGGTTGACCTTTCGTCCAAAAGAGGTAATATAGGCTTGCTTTGCTGTTGTTGGCACCATTGTCAGTAGGTGAAATAGATCCCAGTTCTGCCTGAAAGGAAGTCTAATCGTGCAACTCTCCATCACCCAAATGATCCTGCATGCCGGGCCAGTCGGCCAGATGGTCATGCTGCTGCTGCTTTTCTTCTCAGTCGTTTCCTGGTCTATCATTTTCATGAAATTCAGGTTGTTTCGAAAGGTACGCCTCGACTCGGAAGACTTTCTCGAAACCTTCTGGACCTCGGGCAACCTCAATGAAGCCAGCGAAGCTGCGGAGGAGTTCGTCTACAGCCCCGAAGCCTCAGTTTTTAACGCCGGGTTTGCAGAACTCAGAAAAATAAACAAAATCAGGGCCAGAGGTGAGGAGAGCAGTCCCGAGACGCTGGAAATGCAACTCGCCACCATGGACAATCTCAAGCGCGCCCTGCGCAAAGCAGAGGACGAAGAAGTAAACAAATTCGGCAGCCTGCTGCCTTTTTTGGCTACCACCGGCAGCGCCACTCCGTTTATCGGTCTGTTCGGCACGGTGTGGGGGATCATGGTCTCTTTTCATGACATCGGTCAACGCGGTTCGGCTTCGCTGGCCGTGGTCGCCCCCGGTATCTCGGAAGCATTGGTGGCTACGGCTGCGGGCCTGGCCGCTGCCATCCCGGCAGTTATTTTCTACAACTATTTTTCAAACAAATTAACCGCGGTACAGTACAGTACCCAAAGCTTTTCCAGCGATTTTCTGAACCTGGTGGAACGGGACCTGCTTTCCAGGGTCTAACTAACCGAGATGGGACCTCTAAACGGCAACGGCAGAAAGCAGCTTGTCTCAGACATCAACGTTACACCGCTCGTTGATGTTATGCTGGTACTGCTTATAATTTTCATGGTTACCGCGCCGATGATGACCCAGGGGCTCGATGTCGATCTGCCGGAAACCACCACTAAGTCGCTCCGGCAGGAAGACGAACCCATCGTCGTTACCATTGATAAAGAGGGTAAGCTCAGCCTCGATCAACATGAGGTGACCAGGAAGATTCTCTATCAGGAGCTCTCCGGTCTTGATCAGGCCAGGAAAGAAAAACCAATTTATCTCAAAGCGGACAAGGCAGTCGCGTACGGGGTGGTTGTAAAAATTATGGCCGATATAAAGAAGGCCGGATTTGATAAGCTGGGCATGATAACCCAGCCGGAAGAAGAAGAAAAATAAGGTGTCCGAACAGTACCGTGTCACATACGGGGGCTACCACAGCTGGATACTGCCACTTAATCTGGCCGTGGGTTTTCACCTGCTGATAGCCTTCAGCGTTATTGTCTTGCCCGATCTTTTCAAGCCCAGCCCCAAGTTCGAGGATATCTATACCGTCAATCTCGTCAACCTCGCCGAACCTGTTGTCCAGCCGAGCGCTCCGCCCGCTCCGGCGCCAGAACCGGCCGCGCCGCCCGAACCGCAGGTCTCTGAAAAAGCGGTTCCCATAGCCGATCCGGTAAAACCGCCGCCTCCCCAGGTAGAAGAAGTGAAGCCGGTTTCCCTGAAGCCCTCCAAGCGGAAAATCAAGAAACAGATTAAAGATCCGCAGGTAGACCGCCAGAAAGAGCTTGAACGCTTAAAACGTCAACGACTTGCCGAGGCGGTCAGGGCCGAGCAGTTGGCCGCAGAACAGGCTCGAATAGCGGCCGAGGAAGCAGAGCGTCAGCAACGGCTCATGGAAGCGGAAGTAAACCGAATACGCAGCCAGGTTCGCACAACTCCGACGCCCCGCCCGTCGGGCGCTCAGAGAAGCGCAAACACGCTTAATGTGCTGGAAAGCCAGTACGCATTGGCGGTTCAAGGCAAACTGATGCAGGTGTGGGCGCTGCCGGAATTCAAGCAATTCGACACCTCGACCATGGCCAAATATGTGATCAGGATTTCGCGGGACGGCGCAGTTGTCAAACAGTTTTTCGAGCAACGCTCCAATGACCCCACCTTTGACCAGTTCGTCAAAAGAGCGGTCATGGAAGCCAGCCCTTTTCCGCCCAT
>JARFQM010000211.1 GCA_029287755.1 Desulfofustis sp.
CCCCCCCCCCCCCCCCCCCCCCCCCACCCCCCCCCCCCCCCCCACACCCCCACGTTGTACTCATCGTCGGCAGCGTCAGATGTGTATAAGAGACAGGAGATAGTCGTGCCGGGTGATGTTGAGCTGAAGCGCATGAAGACGCAGAAAAAGAAATACGGCAAGCCACTGGCTTGAACATCGATATTTCCCCTACCGCTGCTTGTCCGGCCCCTCGGCACCATCATTTTTCTTAGGGTTTTCATACTTCACGCAATTCCTGCGGCCTATCCTTCGGGAAGGAAGATATGTTCTTCTCCGAAAATGCAGGTAACGCTCTTATAACGCTTATATTTCTGAAAATAATCGAGTATGGTGGTTGTGCATAACGGATCCATCAGGAGTGAACGAGGTGTAAAGAGACATGCCGACGTGGCTGAAACTCAATCGCACTGAAATATCAGGATCTCTGGGCGATTTGGGCACGCTCCTGCCGCTGGGGATGGGGCTGATCGTCATTACCCAGCTCGATCCCACCGGCATGTTCTTTACCATCGGTCTCTACTATATCTTCAGCGGTCTGTACTTTCGCGTTACCAGTCCGGTGGAACCGATGAAGGTCATCAGCGGCTATGCTATCGCTGCTTCGGTCACCGCGGCCCAGGTTCAGGCCTCCTGCCTCTGGGTGTTCGCCATCCTGCTGGTGCTGGGTGTGACCGGTTTTATAGATGTTATCTCCCGCTATATCTCCAAGGCCGTTGTCCGCGGTGTCCAGCTGTCCACCGGCATGCTCCTTCTCACCATGGGTGTGCACCTGATGACTGGCGCCTCCACTTTGCAGCAGCTGCAGGGGGTCACCGAGCCGTATCTACAGATCCAGCAGGTAGGGTTTATACCCGTGGGCATCTTGCTCGGCGGCGGGTTTGGCCTGCTCTGCCTGCTGCTGCTCGACAACCGGCGGCTTCCGGCGGCGGTTGTGGTCATAGGCGTGGGCATGGTGATAGGGCTGCTGGCCGGCAGCCGCCAGGGCTGGGAAGACACCGCAATCGGCTTCAATCTGCCCGAGCTGCTGCCTTACTCCCTGCCGACCGCGGCAGATTTCAGCTTTGCTCTTATTATCCTGGTACTGCCGCAGATACCGATGACCGTCGGCAATGCGGTGATTGCCAATGCCGACCTGTCCAGGCAGTATTTCGGCGAACAGGCCGCTCGGGTAAGTCACCGCAGATTGTGCATCAGCATGGCCCTGGCCAACGGCGTGAGCTTTTTTTTGGCCGGCATGCCTTTGTGCCATGGCGCCGGCGGGCTGGCATCCCGGTACCGGTTCGGGGCCAGAACCGGTGGCTCGAACCTGTTCATCGGTGCGCTCTTCCTGCTGATTGCCATATTCTTCGGGGAGCATACGCTGAATATCGTTAGATTGCTTCCCCTGTCGATACTTGGCGTGTTGCTGATCTTTGCTGGGATTCATCTGGGACTGACAGTCATCGACATGCGCCGGCGCAGAGAATTTTTCGTTATTCTGCTGATCGCGGGCATTACCATGGCCTCCAATTTGGCAGCAGGATTCATCATCGGTGCGGTCATCGACCGGCTGCTCCGCTGGGAGCGGTTTTCAATCTGAAAGCCAGCACCTTGAGCATAGGGTACGGTGAATGTAATCTGGAGGAACAAAGAATAGTGGTGCTGGCAGCTGGAAGAAGCAAGAAAGAAGAGTTTTTTTGTAAACGGTATTTATGTGTCGACTCCGGCCCTGGAAAATTAGTTGCCATCGAGCACTGCTATGGCTGGGAGGTCGATGGGTCCATATTGCTGGTGTACGGCCGCCCATGTTTATGCGATGCCATTTCCAAATTCGTGCTGAAACAATAGTTGTTGAAGGGGACCTCTCGATGATCCGTCAGTCGGCGGGTGAGCCCGGGGCCTGTCCATCTTTTAGAGGGCGCTGAGACCCATAGAGCGACTCGGCAGCTTGCTGATCGACCGAACGCAGGTGCAGGTCTGTCTGCGGGAAGGGGATTTCAATACCGGCCAGCTGAAATTCCGACTCGATATCCTGATTGAGTTCGCTCAAAACGAGGAACTTGTCGTCAAAATTGGCGATCCATACCCGCAGTTCGAAATCCAGGGAGCTCGATCCGAAGGACAGAAAAAGCGCTGCAGGCTTAGGGGTGCTCAAGACCATGGGATTGGCTTCAGCGCAGCCTATGAGAATCTCAAACACTTTTGAAATATCACTTCCATAAGCGACACCGACGGGTACCCGGACCCGCACTTTTTTTTCCGCCAGGGTCCAGTTGGTCACACTGCCGGAAATCAGCTGGGAATTAGGAATCACCACTTCCGCATTGTCGAAGGTCTGGACAGTCGTTGCCCTGAGGCCCAGTTCTTTGACTTCACCGACCTGGGTGCCGACATCGATCATGTCTCCCACCTTTATGGGGCGTTCGAAGAGGAGAATGAGCCCGCTGACGAAATTGTTGACGATTGCCTGCAGCCCGAAGCCAATGCCGACCCCGAGGGCGCCGCCCAGTATGGTGATCTGATTGAGGCCGAATCCCAGAACTCTGAGCAGGACGATAAAGCCAACGGTAAGAATGGCATAGTGCACCAGTCTGGCGATCGAGTGCTGTACTCCTTTTTCAACTCCGTGGTAGGGGAGCACCTCCTGGAGCAGAAAGGCTCTTAAGGCGCGGGAAACAAGCAGGGTTATATAAATAACCAGCACGATGGTAATCACCGAACCGGGTGTGACGGTAATTGTTCCAATGGAGAATTTCAACGAGAACAAGGCCGCGAACGCATCTAGAAGTGTGGGGTAGACCCAGGCAATAACCAGGGCGAAGGCAATCCAGAGTATCAGATGCAGCAGTGCCAGCAGGGGGGTTACCTGCTGCACGATGGTGGCGGCGTTGTTTCTTATGAACTGCCAGGGAGTATTGATCAGGATGAGTTCCAGAAGCCCGGAGATAAGGAGCATCATTAACCTGATGGTCAGGGTGGCGGCAATCAGGGCGAGAATTCTACCGAATATAACCACCGCCAGCTGATCATAACCGCTGATGCCGGCTATTATTATGAAGGCAGGGAAAAGTCCCAAGATCAGCCCTGACCACACCGCCCTGTCGGCTCTGGAGCGCTGGGGCCGGCGTATGATCCAGATGAGATAATAGACAAGCAGCCCGATCGATATGTAAAAGACAAATAGGTAAAACAGCAGATGCGGCAGATTGACGAGGGTAAGCACCAGCGTCAGGCCGATGAAGAAAATGAGGTGCCTGAGAAGTCTGGTCTGCCAGCTGGTTTTGCAGATATTTTCGGCGAGAACCGCGACGGCGAACAAAAGAGGCAGATATATCAGGGTGCTCCAGTCCGGTGGAAGGTCAATGTAATTACTTAATGTGACAACGGAAATGAAGGTCAGGCAGAAAATGAACAAGGAGGTGGTGAAAGGCCGGGCCGCAAAAATGGACCATGCCGACGGCTCCCCTGTCAGATTCCTTGAGAAATTGACCAAAAATGCAAGGATCAGAAAGATCAGCAGGCAGACTGCAACGAATTGCAGGTTTTGAAAGAAATATTGAACCTGGTATTTAAAGAAAATTACCAAGTTCTCCAGGCCTTCTTTAATCTGTCCCCTGTCGATGAGTTTGTAGAAGTCTCTGGACATCATCGAGGGGGATGTCTGTTCCGTGCCCGAGGCGGTCATCTCACCGATAAGCTCTGATCCGATGACGCTCAGGCTGTAAATCCTCGTCTGCAGTTTGCCGATTTCATGCCCGGCCAGCAAGTTGGAGCGCAGGTTGGTGTTGATCAGATCTCTGCCGATATTGAGGATTTCCGGCAAACGATAAAATTCCGGTAATGTATCGCTGGCTTCAAATTCGCTATCCAGCGCAGAACTTATCCCCTGGAGCTCCTGATCCAGTTCGAGCCAGCGGTCATGCCAGGATTCCAGTTCAATGATGTTTTTCTGCAGCGGTTTGTTGATTCTGCTGAGCTTGATGTTGAGTTTGTTGAGCCTTCCCTCAAAGGTGGTGATTGAATAAAATGTAAGGTTGGGATTCGATTTGAGCGCCACCGCATCCCATTCGAGCTCTTCAACAAGGGAGGTGACTTCCGGAAGCTGCTCTTGGAGATCGTTAATATCTGCCAGAGACTCTACAGCGGTTTGCAGATCGATCAGTTCCTTGGGTAATGAGTTGGACCATTTATAGGCTCCGATCAGGTCCACCCGCTGGTCGTCGGCGGGCTCTTTGTCAGCGGCGGGATCCTCTTCAGCATAGAGGGTCGAAGGGAGGCACACTGCCAGCAGGATCATTATCAGAAGCGTTATGAACGTGCGATAATCAGATCTGTGAGGCATGATTCTTAGTCTTGTTTCCTGTTCTGGAGGCAGATATTGTGGTTTAACATTGTTTGCTTGTAATACCGTTTTGTTAAAAAGCCAGTAAATTCCGCATAGTGGTGCAAAATCGAACGGCCTAGAGACTGTCGTTGTTAGTTTGCCTGAAGGTGGTAAAACGGCGGGAGGAAGGCGAATGCGGAGTTCAGCCCGATCTTCGTCTCAGATCGGCGTATTTCTGCATACCGGGTTTTCCGGCTTTCCTGTAGTAAGAGTAGGCTTACTGAGCATTTTCCCGTGACCTCGTGCTTGGTAATCACGGGGACACAATGGGTATTGTGTCCCCGGCTGTAGGGACCGATGAGGTAGGCCTGCTACCCGGAATAGGGAGAATAGTCCGTATAGCCTTCAGCTCCTGGTGTGTACCACAGTGACATGTCGTCAAACGGGGTCAGCGGCCAGTCGTTTTTCAAGCGCTCCACCAGGTCGGGATTGGAGATAAAAGGCCGACCAAAGGCGGCGATGTCCGCGTGTCCGGCGGCCAGGCGTTCTTCGGCATCTGTTTTGGTGTAGCCGCAGTTGCCTATGATCGTACCCTGGTACAATTCGCGGAATTCGGCCAGGGTCATTGGGTCGCCTTTCTCGTGGAAGCCAAAGCCGAGGCCGTCCATGATATGGACGTAGGCGAGGTTAAGTCCGCTTAACTGCTTGACGACGTAGAGATAGGTTTCACGGAAATCCTCGCTTCCCATATCGTTGAACACACCGTTGGGGGAGAGCCTGACGCCGACCCGCTGCGCAGGCCATATTTGCGTAACGGCGGCGAGCACTTCGAGCAGGAAGCGGGTCTTGTTTTCTAGGCTCCCGCCATAGCGGTCGTCGCGTTTATTGGTCCGTGAATCGAGGAATTGGTTGAGCAGATAGCCGTTGGCACTGTGCACTTCAATGCCGGAAAAGCCGGCATCACGTGCGAGCTCGGCCGCCCTGCGGTAGTCTGCCACTGTTTTACCGATTTCCTCAATGGTAAGGGCGTGGGGTGTCTCGTAATCTTTTTTGCCGCGCGGTGTATGAATCTGATCACCCTGCAGTTTGACGGCAGAAGCCGAAACCGGCAGCTCACCATCGTGGAAGTCACTGTGAGAAGCCCTGCCGCAGTGCCAGAGCTGGAGGAAGATATGGCTGCCGGTGGGTTTCACCCTTTCAGTCACGAGCCGCCAGCCGGCGGCCATTTCCTCGGTGAAGATGCCGGGCGAGCCTATCCAGCCGATGCCCCGTGGTGAAATAACCGTGGCCTCGGTGATCAGCAGACCGGCCGAGGAACGCTGAAAATAGTAGTCTGCCATCAGCTCGTTTGGAACCCGGGTGTCGCCAGCGCGGCCGCGGGTCATTGGGGCCATGGCGATCCTGTTCTTGAGCTGCAGATCACCAATGGCGTATTGATCAAATAATGATGGGGAGGTCATGATATACTCCTTGCATAGTTGTGTGTGCCCAAATGGGATTCTCACACTATAAACTGCTAACAATCCGTGTCCATTTACCGCCGCTTTTTTTATCTTTGCAGCTGCGCACTGCCAGAGGGTCCGGCGCCCCTGTCATTCTGTTGCTGGCATGACCAGCGTGCCTTTCTTCTGTCGGGAATTTTTCCGCTTTTCGGCTAGGATGATGATGAAACGCGTTTCAGCGAGTCCAGAGCTTTTTTCCGTGACTGCTGCAGATCGACGAGAGGATAGGGATAATCTTCTCCCAGGCGGATGCCTGCCTGCTCGAGAATCGAGGAGGGGGCCTTCCAGGGACAGAAAAGAAACTTGTCCGGTAGATCTTTCAACTCCGGCACGAAGCGCCGGGTGTAGGCACCGTTCTGGTCGAATTTCTGGCCCTGGGAAACAGGGTTGAATATTCTGAAAAAAGGTGCGGCGTCGGTTCCACACCCTGCCACCCACTGCCAGCTCGCGCTGTTGCTGGCCAGATCGGCATCGACCAAACAGTCCCAGAACCAGTCGGCTCCATGACGCCAATCTATGAGCAGGTTCTTGACCAGAAAAGAGGCAACAATCATACGGACCCGATTATGCATGTATCCGGTCTGCCAAAGCTCTCGCATACCCGCATCCACGAGTGGATATCCGGTCTTCCCCTGCTGCCAGCAGCGCAGCCATTTCTGGTTCAACCACCATGGGAACCGGTCGAATTGCGGTTTGAGGTTCGACTCGGGCAGGTGGGGAAAGTGGTAGAGCAGATAGTAGGAAAATTCACGCCATCCCAGTTCCGATTTGAACGTCTCTATATTGTCGTCATAACCGACTTCACTGACACGCTGCCAGACCTGGCGGGGCGAAAGCTCCCCGAAGTGCAGATGCGGCGACAATTTCGAGGTGGCGCTTACGGCCGGGAAATCCCTGCCCTTGCGATAGTTGCTCAGTCTCGATTGAAGAAAGGTGTCCAGGGAAAGCAGCCCACCCTCCTCGCCCATCCTCCAGTGCCGTTCTACCTTTGTGCACCAGGGATGGTCGGGCCGCAGTCTGAGGTCTTCCACCGTAAGACCGCCATGGTCGGCGCGGTAAAGCGACAGGTTCGGGGGGACGTTCTGGGGATCTTCAAGGGTGCCCTGTTCCTGG
>JARFQM010000232.1 GCA_029287755.1 Desulfofustis sp.
GCAGGAACACTGTCTGCAATGTAGATCAGTTCGAAGACATAATGCCAACTTGAACACTGCACCAGAGGCGAAGGAAGGTCTGTGGATTCTCGAGTGATCCCATTATTTCTCTACGCGACGGTAGTACTCATATGGGGCTCAACCTGGCTTGCTGTCAAATATCAGATTGGCCCGGTGTCTGCGGAAGTATCGGTTGCCTACCGCATGGGAAGTGCCGCCCTTTTGGTCTTTTTGCTGGGCCTTATAAAACAGCTGCCTTTCAAATATGACCTGCGTGAGCATTTACTGATGATGCTCCAGGGCGCTTTGCTTTTTTCGTTTAATTTCTTCTTCTTCTATCTTGCCGCCGAATCGATTATTACTGGACTTATTGCGGTGATCTTTTCCACTGCATCGGCGCTGACCATGATCTTCAACTGTCTGATTTTACGTCGCTTGCCGCCAGTCCAATTAGCTTTGGGCGCCCTCTTGGGCGTCCTCGGAGTCTGTCTGATTTTCACTGGCGAGTTATGGGCCTCGTCAGTGCATTCAACTATAGCTTCCGGTTTCCTTTTCGCCATCTGTGGCACCTTCTGCTTCTCCTTGGGCACAATAGTTTCAGCCCGAATGAGAAACCCGGAGCACTCACCGGTGACTAACGTAGCCTGGGCAATGACTTATGGAACAGGACTGCTGTGCATTCTGGCGGTGGCCCGGGGTAATGTCTTTAATTTCGACCCCTCTCCAGCCTATATTCTGTCATTGGCGTATCTTTCTCTCTTCGGGTCGGTGATTGCCTTTACCGCCTATTTTGCTCTGCTCAGACATATACGGCCGGAGCAGGCGGCTTATGCCACGGTGCTTTTCCCGGTTGTGGCCTTAACCCTATCCACCCTGTTTGAAAGTTACCAGTGGACAGCTGCTGGGGTGCTTGGGGTGGGGATTACCTTGCTTGGCAATGTATTAATCAACTGGAGGACAACCTGAAACCATGTCTGAGTTACGCATCGGCTTTCTCCACCCCGGTGCCATGGGGGTATCGCTTGCAGCAACGGCAAAAAACAGTGGGCACAAGAGCTATTGGGCATCCTCTCAGCGGAGCCTGGCAACCAGACAGCGGGCCGAAACCCACGGGCTGTTCGAGCTCTCCACCGTGGAAGAGCTCTGCGAACAGTGCAGTGTGATTGTCAGCGTCTGTCCGCCTCACGCCGCCACGGATGTGGCCAAGGCCGTCTGCAGCAGCTCATTTAGCGGAATATTTGTCGATGTAAATGCCATTTCCCCCCAGCGAGCACAACAAATCGATCAATTACTGAGGGCCGCCCAAATCGACTTTGTGGATGGCGGCATAATCGGTCCGCCGGCCTGGACCGCCGACAAGACATGGCTCTATCTATCCGGCCCTTCCGCTGGTCGGATTGCCGAGTGCTTCAGCCGCGGCCCCCTGGAAGTTGAGGTCATCGGCCACGAGGCCGGCAAAGCTTCGGCCCTAAAAATGTGTTTTGCGGCGAATTCCAAAGGAACGACTGCACTGCTGAGCGCAATCATGGCAGCCGCGGACAGACTCGGTATTCGTCAGGAACTCGAAAACCAATGGTCGCGCCACGGCTCTGATTTCGCCCAGAGCGCGACACATCGAATCAGGAAGGCCTCGGCGAAAGGATGGCGTTTTGCTGGAGAAATGGAGGAAATCGCTTCGACTTTTGCTGCAGTTGGACTTCCCGAGGGGTTTCACTTTGCCGCTGCAGATATCTACAGGCGCATGGCCTGTTTCAAAGACGCAGGACAGGAGCCATCGCTTGAAGATATTATCGATACGCTTTTTACAGATGCTCCCCAAAAGGCTCAAAGTTGACCAACAAGACAATGGGTGAAAGAGCAGTCCATGTTGTCACCGTTAAAGGCTCCTGCCCAACCTGGCTCAGACATTATGCAGCAATTTGATCGGGACCGATACTGTCAAAGAATAGGGCATCAGAACGAGGTAAGGACCACTGAGGATGGACTCCGTAGCCTGCACCGTCAGCAGCTGTGCGCCATCCCTTTTGAAAACTTTGACGTCCTGCTCGGCCGCCCCATTGAGCTCGATCCCGACTCGTTGTTTGCCAAGCTGGTCTGCCGTCCCCGCGGCGGCTATTGTTTCGAACTCAACGGTCTTTTTCTGCATGTTCTGCGATCCTTCGGCTTTGCAGCACGCCCCTTGTTGGCCAGAGTCCATCTCTCGGGCAGCAGTGTGATCGGGAGGGGGCATCAGATTTCCCTGGTAACGATCGACGGCAGGGAGTGGCTCACTGACGTGGGGTTCGGCGGTTTTAACATGCGGGAGCCGATTCCACTGGAAATCAATCGCCTGAATCATTGCAACGGTCAAGACCTGCGCCTCGTCCGGGCAGATCCCTACGGTACGATGCTGCAGGTTCTGACAAGCGAACAAAAGTGGCTCAATCTTTACAGTTTTGATATGGAGTATGTTGGACCTGGAGACATAAAATACGGGAATTACTACACCTCAACGCATCCGGATTGCCACTTCACCCATAATCGAATGGCCTCGCTGGCGACCAGGGAAGGCAGGGTTTCACTCCACAACCTGACCTTGAGAACAGTGCAAGGCGGTAGTGAACGTATAACTGAAATGCCTGATGACAGCCGTTACCTCGACGGTCTGAAAGCACATTTCGGCATCGAGCTCGATGCGCCGTATGCCATGCTCCCTGCCCTTCCCACGGCCGCCTGTCGGTAAAGCCGATGCAGCGCTCCGGTCTTGATCATTTTCTCACCCACGGTGGCCCCAAAGACTTGGCCGGGCCCCGCGAATAAGCATTGGCCGCAACTGACCGGCAATCAGGATGAGGTTTTCGTCAATCTCAATTTTTTTCCTGGAAGATGATCGGAAACAGCGACTCCCGTGAATTCTGGTGGTGCACCATGACCAGCCCCTTGGCTCTGTCCACATCCTTCAGCGACAGTGCTTCATAGAGCAGCGCATGTTCGATGCGGATCTGTTCGATCCTGTCCAGTTTGAGCTCCTCGGTTCTGAAACGCAGGAAAATCTTGCGGCTGAGATCTTCATATCTGGTAGAGAGATTTTTGTTGCCGGCCATTTCAAGTATGGCCAGATGAAATTCCGTATCGAGGATGAACAAGTTGCGGTGGACCCGGTCGGAAATGGCTTTTTCAAAGGCCAGCTTGGCGTTTTCAACATTGAGCAGCTTCTTTTCCGTCATCTTGCTGATGGCCTGCTCAATGAAGCCGACCTCGAGCACCTCTCGGATCTGGTAGAGTTCTTCCGCGTCTTTTTTTGATAAGCGTCGTACCGAATATCCCTGGTTGGGGACAAAATCGAGATACCCTTCCCGGGCCAGAATTGAAAGCGCATTGTTCACCGGCGTGCGGCTCACCCTGAGCTGGGTGGCCAGGTCGACAAAGACCAGACGCTGACCGGGTACTATCTGATAGTCGAGCATGAGCTGCATAATCCGGTTGTACACTTTTATGGTGAGGTTTTTGCTCTTTTTCACCCCAGGCTCCCGATGTAATTGTATGCTTGACAATGCTCAAATGACATGTAATATAAAATGTAATTTTAATCAAGTACCACCGCCAGCCATTGAAAATTAAGCCGGAGGAAAGGCTTCAATATATTGATATTTTTATATAATAAGATACACACCAGGCTGCCACACTCTTCCTGCGCTGGCCGGGCAGGACGTCCCTGGTTTGGTAAAATTGTCAGAGATCCTGCCGCACTACTGAACTCTGTTGAATAGATAAAATTTAACCAGAGGAGCTCGTTTCAGATGACAAAGCTGAAAACAAAAGACAAAACCGTGCTGAGATCGCTTGGTTTGGGCGGTTATTTCGGCGGCGGCGCCGAAGGCATGGTGGACGTGAAGAATGGCAAGATCGTCCGGATCAGGCCGATGCGCTACGGATGGAAATACAAGAAAGAGGACGTCCGCCAATGGAAGATGGAGCGCGACGGCAAAACGCTTGAACCCACCTGGAAATCTCTGCCGGGACCTTTCTCACTAGGCTACAAGAAACGAGTCTACTCCCCCAACCGGGTCCCCTTCCCGATGAAGCGAATCGACTGGGACCCCAACGGCGAGCGCAATCCCCAGAATCGCGGTAAAAGCAAGTTTGTCCGTATCTCCTGGGAGGAAGCGGCCGAGCTGATCTCCAGCGAAATCAAGCGTGTCCACAAGGAATACGGCTACAATGCCATCCTGATGCAGGGTGACGGCCACGGCGAATGCAAGACCATCAACACTCCTCACGGACACCCGGGGGTCCTGCTCGAGTATCTCGGCGGCTTTACTCTGCAGGTCCGCAATCCCGATTCCTGGGAAGGCTGGTACTGGGGCGCCAAGCACGTCTGGGGTCAAGGTGCCCAGGGCATTATGTACCCGGCAGCCAATATCGTCAAGGATACCATAGATCACGCCGATATGGTTCTATTCTGGGGCTGCGACCCTGAGACGACGCCCTGGGGATTCACCGGCCAGTTTGCCAGTCGGTTGTGCTACTTTCTGACTGAGGTGGGAATTCAGCAGGTGTATATATGCCCAGATTGTAATTATGGTGCCGCCATCCATGCCGATAAGTGGATTCCGGTATTGCCCAACACAGATGCGGCCCTGCAGCTGGCCATCATCTACATGTGGCTGACGGAAGGAACGTACGACAAAGAATACGTTAAGACCCACACCGTCGGTCTGGACAAGGTCGCGGATTATGTGCTCGGCAAGGAGGACAACGTACCGAAAACCCCGGAGTGGGCCTCACCCAAATGCGGCGTCCCGGTGTGGACCATCAAGGCACTGGCCCGAGAATTCGCCGACAAGACCACCTCGATTGCCCACTACTTCGGCGGCGGTTTTATCCGCGGACCGTTCTCCCATGAACCAGCCCGTCTCGAGTGTATCATGCTCGGCATGCAGGGCCTTGGCGGTCCGGGCGTTCATCAGCATCAGTGGACTTATTTTGGGCTGCCGCGGGCAGAAGGTTTGGCGGGCACCTTCTTCTGGAACCCCGAGATCGAAGAGCAACTGGCCCTGCCGGTGCTCAGCGCCGTATCCGCCTGGCAAAACCAGGTCATTCCAAAGACGCTGATCCAGAATGCATTCCTGACCGATGAGCCTATCACTTTCCGGGGAACCGGAGCACAGAATGCCCTGGTACACGATCAGTTCATCGAATATACTTACCCGATCGAGAAAGAGAAGGAGGGGGTGGAAATACATATGATCTGGTCCGACTGCCCCTGCCGCATCACCTGCTGGAACTACGGCCATGAAACCGAGGTTGCCATGAGAAGCCCGCAGATCGAGTGTTTCGTGGCCCAGCATCCCTGGTTCGAGAATGACTGCGTGTACGCCGATATCGTTCTGCCGGCCAATACCTATATGGAAATCGACGACATCATCACCAATATCCGCCAGGGCACCATGCAGCCCAATATCATGATCGCCGAAAAAGCCATCGAACCGGTTGGTGAGTCGAAAAGCGATGCCGAGTGCGTGCGTGAGGTCGCCAAGAAGTTTGACGGTATGCTGGAAGAGATGACCGGTGGAAAAACCACCGCAGATCTGCAAAAGGCGGTTTGGGGTCACATGGGCGGAGAAAAGCTGGTCTCCTGGGAACAGCTCACCGAAAAAAGCTACTGGATCTATCCGACAGCGGAAGACTGGGCAGATGATCCGCCAGGTTTCAGGAATTTCTACGATGACCCGGAAAAGTATCCATTGACCACCCCCACCGGCAAACTGGAGTTCTATTCCCAGGCGCTGGCCGAAGCCTATCCGGACGACAAGGAGCGCGGCCCGATCCCGAAGTGGATTGAAAAGAGTCAGAACCACGACGAACGTCTTTCCAGTCACCGGGCCAAGATGTTTCCGCTGCTGATCATGTCCAACCACGGCCGCTGGCGCGTCCACGCCCAGTGCGACGACATCACCTGGACCAGGGAAGTAGAGACCTGCAAGGTGGTCGGACCGGACGGCTACAAGTATGAGCCGTGCTGGATGCACCCGAGCGAAGCAGAGAAACGGGGTATTAAAAACGGTGACATCGTCAAGGTGTTCAACGAGCGCGGCATTGTTCTTGCCGGCGCCTATGTGACGGAACGGGTGCGCCCCGGGGTCGCATATGTGGATCATGGCGCCCGGCACGACCCGATCAAGACCGGCGAAATAGAACGCGGCGGCGCCATCAACACCATCACCCCCGGTGCCATTACCAGCGAAAACTGTGTGGGCCAGATCGGCGGTGGTTATCTTGTCGAGGTCCAGAAAGTCAGCGGTGAGGAAATGGACACCTGGAGGCGGGAACATCCAGAGGCCTTTGAGAGAAAATATGACCCGGCTGCAGGACTTCGTGTCGAGGCCTGGCTTGCTGACAGAGGAGAGGAATAATGAAAGTATTTGTTGTAGATCTCTCGGTTTGTAACGGTTGTTATTGCTGCCAGATCGCCTGCAAGGACGAACATGTCGGCAATGACTGGACTCCCTATGCGAAACCACAACCGGACACCGGACAGTTCTGGATCGGTTTGACCGAAAAAGTCCGAGGTCATGTGCCGCAGGTCAAGGTCTCCTATTTGCCGCAGATGTGCCATCACTGCGATGAAGCACCCTGCATCGAGCAATGCGAAGCCGAGGCTATCTACCAGCGCGATGACGGCCTGGTTATTATTAATCCGGAGAAATGCGTGGGCTGCAAACTGTGCGCCGACACCTGCCCGCACGATGCGATCTTTTTCAACGAAGAACTCAACCTGGCCCAGAAGTGCACCGGCTGCGCTCACCTGCTGGACAATGATCCAGAGGAGTGGAGCGTGCCCCGCTGTGTTGATCAGTGTCCGACCGAGGCGCTGCGTTTCGGGGAAGAGGAGGACTTCGCCGATTTTATCGCTGCAGCGGAACCATTCAGGCCCGAGGCACAGACCAAATCCAGAATCTATTATAAGGGGCTGCCGAAGAAATTTATCGCCGGCACCTTATATGAACCCAACATTAAAGAAGTTATTATCGGCGCTACCTGCACGTTGAAGGACAAAGACTCGGGCGAGGAGTACAGCGAAACGACCAACAACTTTGGTGACTTCTGGCTCAAGGGACTGCCCGATGACCGCACCTTTACCCTGACCATTGAAAAGGATGGGGTCACCAAGATAGTCGAAGGTTTGACCACGGACATCGATCGCGGTCTTGGTGATATCCCGATGGAGATGAAAGGCTGATATCTGCAATTACCTGGGGCGGCTGAAGAATGGCGGCGGCCGCCCCCGGCTGTTTTAAACTATTTCCAGCAATTCCAGTCGATAAGTGAGATTCTGGCCGGCCAGCGGGTGGTTGCCGTCCAGCGTTACCCGGTCCCCGCTCACCTCCCGAACGATGAAATTGGCCCGTTCACCGTCACGGTTCTGATACTGAATAGTCCGACCCACCGTTAGCTGCAGATCTTCAGGAAACACCTCTCGGTCAACCTGGAGAACCAGATCGTCGTTATAGTCGCCGTAGCCCTGCTCCGCCCTTACCAGGATGTCGCGCACCTCGTATACCTTCATGCCGACCACGCCCTGCTCCAGAGCGCCAAAGACTTTTCCCTCACCGATCCTAAAGGTAAGCGGTCTGGTGTTCTGGCCACCTACCTGTGTGCCATCTTCGAGGATAATCGAATAACGCAAGGTTACCGTCGCGCCTGGACCTGCGGGTTGTGTTCCCATCTTGGCTCCTCGCCCATTTTTCGAATTTGACAAACCTGACCCTCGGCTGAAGAAACCCTTCAGATTCGCAGGGTTTCACGTACCTCTTCCTCTTTAAAACCTACAATAACCCGCTCCCCGACCACCAGCGTAGGGAACGTGCAGCGCTTGTTGAGTTCTTTGACTTTCTTTACCATCTCCCTGCGGGCGGAACCCTCCAGTTCATCGACATTGACGAAACTGAACTCAACCTGGTGCTCCTTTAGAAATTCCATCAAAGCCTTACAGTGCGTGCAGGTGCTGACGGCGTACAGTTTCACCTTTCCCCGGGCATCCATCCTTTATTGTAATGCAGCGGGGACGACGGTCACCGGAATCGGGGAGAGTTTCAGCACGGACTTAATGCTGCTGCCGATGGAATTTTTGCTGAGCATCCCCTTCTGGGCACCGAGCACAATGATGTCGCACTCGTTTTCTTCGGCATTCTTGATTATGGTCTCGGCAATATCACCGGCACTGATAATGACCTCCCGTGAATGAAAGGCACAGCTATCCTCATCCATGCCGACCTTTTCGCAGAAGTGCTGGATTTCCTCGAGCACCTGGGAGGAAAGGCGCTTGCCGGTCAGTGACTTGTGAATGTCATCCTTTTTGGTCTGCATCAGATCCTGCCACTGATGTTTGCCGATCAGCCCCCTGAATCGTCCCTCGATACTCTCAGGCATTTCTTCTATGATATAGAGAACATACAATAGTGCCTTGTTGCGTATGGCCATGGCCACCGCAAACTCGTAGGCCTGCTGGCAGCCAGGCGTCAGGTCGGTGGCGAACAATATTACGTCAATGGGTTTCAACATGTTGATCTATCTCGATATGTGCAGTGTTTGGCGCAGCCGTCAACAACCCGGCTCACCCTCGAAATCAGCCAATCTCAGCAGAAAAATGAGAGGCGTGCCGACCAGCATGAACAGCCCCACCAGCGCTATGCCGGTACCGAAGGAAAACGAGTGGGCGAGATACCCGATCATCATCGGTGCCCCCCCGGCTCCCACCAGGAACCCCAACGGGGGTGCCATGGCACTGATGACCGAGCGCAGCGTGGGAGGAGCAACACGGGCCAACGACCCGTAGGCGGCCGGAAAGAAGGCCGTCAAAAAAGCCGACTGCAGAAACAGCGTAACAACCACCAGGCCGTCACCCGCGAACCCGAGTGCAATGGTCAACAGAGCTGCTGCCCCAAGTGTTAAGCACATAAACAGCTTTTGTCCAATTCTATCGGCTGCCATTCCGGCAAAAAAGACGACCAGAAAACCCGATAATTGCGACAGCCCTATCATGGTGTTGGCTTTGGCCAGCGACAAGCCCTTTTCATTGACGAAGTAAAGCGGCAGCATAACATTCATGCCGGCATTGCCGGCTATTGCCAGTGACAGAAGGATAGTGATCCACCAGAACGACGGCAAGGCTGCCACTTTCTTCATGTTCGCGGGACTTATACTCCTCCCGGGAAATTGACCACCTTCGCTTTTCAGGGTGAAAAACAGCGCCGACCCCAGTGCCACGAGAGCCCAGCAGAGCAGCACCTGGCGCCAGGTCCCCCAGTGGAGCAGCAGTGCGGCGATCAGCGGGGCACTGACAAAAGATAACGGCGGGGCGCACTGGTGAACCGCC
Organism: Desulfofustis sp.; assembly: GCA_029287755.1. The sequence goes on from JARFQM010000232.1 coordinate 9,359, forward strand.
ATCCCCTTGCCCCAATCTGATTTCTGGATCTCGGCCGTTATGGTGGCTACCGCCGATGGAAGGTGAAGGAAGCCGGCAAAGCCAATGATCACCAGCAGGAC
>JARFQM010000251.1 GCA_029287755.1 Desulfofustis sp.
ATGGTGTACGGCATCATTCAGCTGATAAATTTCGCTCATGGTGAAATTTACATGATCGGTGCTTTCGTGGCACTGGTTGTGTCCGGAGTCTTGACGATCTATGGCTTTTCGGGTGTCTCGATCCTGATCCTGGCAGCGCTGATCGCGATTATTTATTCAGCTGCTTACGGTTACACTCTGGAAAAAATAGCCTACCGCCCTTTGCGCGGCGCTCCGCGACTTTCGCCCCTGATCAGCGCAATCGGTATGTCTCTGTTCCTGCAAAATTATGTGCTGCTGGCACAAACGGCCGACTTCCTGCCTTTCCCGGAATTGGTCCCCGAGTTCGAATTCATGGAGCCGATTGCCCATATCATGGGTTCTGCTGAATTGATCATCCTGATTACCAGCGCAATCACCATGATTGGTTTGACCCTGCTCATCAAATATACGCGTATCGGTAAGGCCATGCGTGCCACCCAGCAGGATATGGTCATGGCACGTCTCACCGGGATCAATGTCGACCGCGTTATATCGGTGACCTTTATTATCGGCTCGGTGCTGGCCGCCATCGCCGGGGTTCTGGTTGGCTCTTATATCGGTCAGATCAACTACTTCATCGGCTTTATGGCGGGTGTCAAGGCCTTCACCGCGGCAGTCCTTGGTGGCATTGGAAATATCCCCGGAGCTGCACTTGGCGGGCTTGTCCTTGGTCTGGCTGAAGCTATGGCTGCTGGCTACATCTCGAGTGCCTATGAAGATGTGTTCGCTTTCGGCGTGTTAGTGCTGATCCTTATACTTCGTCCTTCCGGGTTGCTCGGCAAGGCTGTTAAACAGAAGGTGTAATGGCGATGATCTCATATTTAAAAAGTTGCTTGATTGCCGCCATCTGGTTCGTCTTTCTGACCTTTCCGTTGATGGTTGTCAAGGTTAACACCCTCAAAAACACTGTTGAATGGCGCTGGATGAATATGCTTTGGGTTGCGATTGGCGCTTTCATTTTGTCGGCAGTCTGGCGCTGGGCCATGGATCGCAGAGCGAGAGGTGCCAGCCAGAAAGAGCAGGAGGGTTCGGATTCTGACAAAAAGCCAAGCCTTGGGGAACGACTATTGGAGGACCCGAAACTCTATCGTCCATTACTTGGTCTTGTTGTGGCTTTAGCCCTGTTGATGCCCTGGGTCTCCGAGATGTACCAGGTAACGATCTGGGTCTTTGCTTTGATTTACGTTGTTCTCGGTTTGGGACTCAATATCACTGTTGGCCTGGCTGGTTTGCTTGATCTCGGTTATGTCGCCTTCTTCGGAGTCGGGGCATACACTTATGCGATCCTTAACACCCGTTTTGGCCTCGACTTCTGGATTTGCTTGCCGATCGGTGGTCTGACCGGTGCCCTGGTCGGGGTTCTGCTCGGTTTTCCGATCCTGCGCCTGCGTGGCGACTACCTGGCTATCGTGACGCTGGGTTTTGGCTCTATTGCCAAAATTGTGTACGAAAACTGGGAGGGCGTTTTCAATGGCGCCCGCGGAATTGAAAAAATCGCCCGCCCTGGTTTCTTTGGTATGGAGATGGATATAAGCGCTGCCACGACATTTACCTATTACCTGATGCTGGTCATGGTGGTCTTTACAATTTTTGTAACAAACCGGCTCAAGGATTCACGTATAGGCAGAGCCTGGATGGCCTTGCGTGAAGATGAGATTGCCTGTGTTGCCATGGGTGTTGATATGGCAAAGACCAAATTGGGTGCCTATGCTTTAGGCGCTTTCTGGGCCGGTTTGGTCGGGGTGATCTTTGCCTCGCAAACGACTTACATCAATCCGGCCAGTTTTGACTTTATGCTTTCAGCCATTGTCCTGTCGATGGTTGTTCTTGGTGGTATGGGGTCTATTGTCGGGGTTGTTATTGCAGCTTTGGTGCTGAACCTGTTGCCTGAATATTTGCGTGCTTTTGAAGATTACCGGATGCTGGTCTTCGGCGCAGTCATGGTTCTGATGATGTTGTTCCGCCCGCAGGGACTGGTTTCAAACGTAAGAAAGACCTATACACACAGTAAGAAGGTCCATGCGGAGGAAGCGAATGGCTGAGAATACGCAAAAACTGCTGGAAGTCCGCGAGCTGACCATGGATTTCGGCGGCTTGCGGGCCGTTGACAGTATCACGCTTGAGGTGTGTACCGGGGAAATCGTGGCCCTGATTGGCCCGAATGGAGCAGGGAAGACAACGTTCTTCAACTGTGTGACCGGAATTTACAAGCCGACCCGGGGTGAAATCCTGGTGCACCCACCTGAACAAAAAACCCATAAGATCAATGGTTTTAAGCCAAATCGCGTGACAGCCATGGGGTTGGCCAGGACTTTTCAGAATATCCGCCTGTTCCAAAACATGACCGTCCTTGAGAATGTCATGATCGGGCGGCACTGTCGCACGACGACCAATATCCTGGGTGCCATATTGCGCGGCAAGAACACCAACCGCCAGGAACGAGAGACAATTGAGAGGAGCTATGAGCTCCTTGAAAAAGTTGGCTTGGTTCATTTTGCAGATGAATTTGCCAAGAATCTTCCTTACGGAGCCCAACGTCGCCTCGAAATCGCTCGCGCGATGGCAACGGACCCTTTCCTGCTGCTTCTTGATGAACCTGCTGCAGGAATGAACCCGCAGGAGACGAAGGACCTTGATGAGCTGATCGTGCGGATCAAGGATACGGAAAATATTTCTATCTTGCTGATAGAGCACGACATGAAACTGGTGATGAATATCTCGGAACGCATCTACGTTATGGAGTACGGCAAGAAGATCGCACATGGCTCCCCACAGGAAATTCGCAGTAATCCAAAAGTCATAGAGGCCTACCTCGGCGAGGGGGGCGACGATGCTTAAAGTTAATAATATCAATACCTATTACGGCAATATCCAGGCACTAAAAGGGGTTTCTCTGGAAGTTGAAGAAGGTGAGATTGTTACCTTGATTGGCGCAAACGGCGCCGGTAAAACGACGACATTGATGTCTCTATGCGGGATTGTCCCTCCCAGGTCCGGTGAGATTTTGTTCCAGGGGAAACCAGTACATGGCTTATCCGGTGACAAGATCGTTCAGATGGGGATTATCCAGGTCCCGGAAGGTCGCAGGATATTCCCGAATATGTCGGTCATGGAAAACCTGGAAATGGGAGCGTACCTGCGCACCAATAAGATGCTGGTTAAGCAGGACATTCACATGGTCATGGACCTTTTCCCGATCCTTGCCCAACGCCGAGGCCAGATGGGAGGAACTCTCTCTGGTGGTGAACAGCAGATGTTGGCAATCTCTCGTGCCTTGATGGCACGCCCCCGTTTGCTGCTGCTCGACGAACCCTCGCTCGGTTTGGCCCCGATCATCATTAAGCAGATTTTCGATATTATCGGCAAGATCAACAACGATAACAATACTACTATTTTCCTGGTCGAGCAGAATGCCAACCAGGCCCTGAAGCTCGCTCATCGTGGGTATGTTATGGAGAACGGTCGAATTACAATTACAGATACTGCTGAGAAACTTCTGGACAATGAGCAGGTAAAGACGGCCTATCTCGGATTATAGAGGGGGGCCCAAAATCGTTTGTTCCGATATGAGGCGGGAGAGGGTAGAGATACCCCTCCCGGTTTTTTTTGCATGTTGAGCGACGGGTCTTGTGCCTCTAGGAGTTCAGCCGGAAGCTTACGAAACCCTTAATGGGACACTCTGAACCAGCCGGCAAAAGATTTATAAATATTTAAAAGTAAATAAAATAAATATAAATATATTTAAGAGAATATAGGTAGATAATATTAAGTATAAATAAAAATAACAAAGCATAATTAATATAAATTATATGTTTATAGGCTCATGATTTGACTCATGACCTGTCGCCTAAGATTCAGAAAACAGTGGGTCATGTAACACGAGACTCGATATTTTCGTGGTGTGAACAGTTGCCTCACTCCTGTGAGGAAGTAAGTTTTAAATGAGCTTTTGAGCAAGCTTTTAAAGGATTTGACAAAGAGTTACTCCCTTCTTATAGTGGCATCCGGTTTTATCCTCAATATTAATTGAACGCCCTGATATGCAGGTAATAAAGGAGAAACAAAGATGAGTAAATCCTACACGGTGGCAGTGCTGTCCGGAGATGGTATCGGTCCGGAGGTTATGGCGGAAGCCCTGAAGGTGTTGGACGCAGTACAGGAC
>JARFQM010000343.1 GCA_029287755.1 Desulfofustis sp.
ATGTAATAGTCCGCATCACTGATCATCAGATGTACGTCAAGCGGTTTGTCGGTTGCCTTGCGGGCTGCCTTCACCACCAGTGGACCAATAGTGATATTGGGAACAAAATGACCATCCATGACATCCACATGAATCACATCGGCCCCACCTTCATCGACCGCCTGGATTTCTTCCTCGAGCCTGCCAAAATCGGCTGACAATATCGACGGTGCAATCAGTATGTCACTATTCATATGCGATCCTCACAAGCGCTGGCAGCAGATTTCTCAGCTCCTGTCCTCCGTGGATTTATAAATCATGTCTCCTGGCGCCGTATTGACGAGACCTTCCAGCTCAAGCATCAGCAGCGCCTCGTTGAACCGCGCAGCCGGAAGACCGGATTGTTGGAGCAGCACTTCGCGGGGCTGGGGATACAGCTCGATAATTGCCAGCAGGTCCCGGTGCAGCGGCTCAAGCACCCGCCGAACCACAGTGCTGCTCTTTGCCACGGCCGCCTCAACCCCTTGATCGATCGCCAGGTGGCTGAGTATATCGGCCGCCGATACCACCAGGGCAGCGCCCTGCTGGACCAGCCAATGGGTACCGGCGCTTTTAACGGAGTCCACCTGACCGGGTACGGCCCATACCTCCCGTCCCTGCTCAAGCGCATGCTGAACAGTGATCAGCGATCCGGATTTTTTCGAGGCCTCGACCACTACCACCCCCCTGCTCAGACCGGCGATAATCCGGTTACGGGCTGGAAACCTGAACCCCTCCGGAGGGGTGCCAAGCGGATATTCGCTGATCAGTAGTCCTGATTGGTGAATCCTTTCGTATAAATGGCGGTTCTCCCGCGGGTAGACCACATCGAGGCCGCAGCCCAGCACCCCGACAGTGGCGCCGGCGGTGTCAAGCGCACTGGCATGGGCCTCTGCATCGATGCCAGATGCCAGCCCCGAGACCACACAGATTCCAGAATCAGCCAAGGCCCGGGCTATTGTCCGGCAGACCCTGCGACCGTAACTGGTCGCCGCCCGTGAACCGACGATGGCCACCGAGTTCATTGCCAGCAGCCTTCCATCGCCATGCAGGTAGACCACGGGAGGCGGCTGTCCTATATGACGCAGCAGTTCGGGATAATCCGGATCAGTTCTGATCAGCGCTCTGGCACCGATCTTGTCCAGCGCCAAAAGTTCCCGGTCCGCCCGCTGTCTTAATCTGCCGGCCTCGGTCAGCTCAGCCAGCCAGCCGGGCTTCGAGCCAACACCAAACTCCCTGGCCGCCAGGCCTGGGCCATCCAGCACCGCGGTGGGAGAGCCGAAGCGGCCGACCAGCTGGTAAAACAAGGCGGGACCTACCCCGTACACCAAGCTCAGGCTTATCCAGTCTCTGACAATTTCGGCGCTGCTTGAAGCGGGCACGGCTGAAGGAAGATCCTTGTGTAGCGATTCGAGGTATGTTGGGCCGGGAGAACATACTGCTGAGATGACAGATTGTAACAGACGGTTCTGACAAATTTATCAATCGGTCATGAAAACCCTGAGTTCCTCGATACGGGAGGGGTGCTTCAATTTCTGGATTGCCTGGGCCTCGATCTGCCTGATCCGCTCACGGGTTACCGCGAAACATTTTCCCACCTCTTCGAGCGTGTGATCGTATTCGACATCAATTCCGTAGCGCATTTTCAGCACCTTCGCTTCCCGCGGAGTCAGCGTCGACATGACCTGATTCAGGCATTCGCTCAAACTGGCGGTAATGGATACGTCATGGGGTCCGGGCCGGTCCTGGTCTTCGATAAAATCTCCCAGAAAGGTCTCGCCGTCATCGCCGATGGGTGTATCGAGGGAGATCGCGTCCTTGGCTATTTTCAAGGCGCTTTTCACCTTGCTGACTTCGGTTCCCAGCTGTTGTGCCATCTCCTCGGGGGTAGGCTCCCGATGCTCTTCAATGAGAAACTCCTTGGATACCCTCAAGAGACGATTGATGGTTTCGATCATGTGCACCGGCAGCCGGATAGTTCTCCCCTGATCGGCAATTCCTCTAGTAATCGCCTGCCTGATCCACCAGGTCGCGTAGGTGCTGAATTTATAGCCGCGATGATAATCGAACTTGTCCACCGCCTTCATGAGGCCGATATTGCCTTCCTGGATGAGATCGGAAAACTGCAGGCCCCGGTTGACGAATTTCTTGGAAACCGAGATGACCAGCCTCAGGTTGGCCCGTACCAGCGATTCCTTGCCATGACGGGTAATGTCGCGACCGTGCTCTATTTCAGCCTGGATATAATCCAGGGCTCTGCCGTCAAGTCCAGCCTCGAGCATGAACTGCCGGTTGACCTGGGCCTCTATGGCGCCGACAAAGGCCGGATCATTCTGCTCAATCAATGACAGCTTGGCTTCCTTCATCACCTTGACAAGCACCTGCCTGAAGCGCCGGGCCAGTTCTTCCACAGCGCTGGTCATGGAGACGATGCATTCCTGACAGATCAGCCTGTGGGAGAAGAGCAGGGCGATCTCTCCACCGATGGCCAGAATTCGGCCGCGCAGGTCATCGTAGTGCACATCTTCATGTACTTCGGCCAGCTCGTCAATGAGCTGTTCACGTTTCTTGTCCAGGGCAATTGCGGTCTCGAAGCGCGCGATAAGCTTGTCGGTCTCGCTCTTTATCTCGTCCGGGCGATCCTCTGCAACGCCGAGCAGCACCTGGTGCACCTGGAGGCGTCCCTCCTGGATATCGGAAATCAGCTCCTGAAGGACCGGCAGAGCCAGCTGGGCGGAGAGGACGGCGTTTTGAACCCGCAATTTGCCCTCTTCGATCATCTTGGCAAGCTCGAGTTCCTCTTTATGGCTGAGCAGCTTCAGGCTGCCCATCTCCCGCAGATATATATTCATCGGATCGGCCGAGTGGCCGCTTTCTTTGCCGGCCGAGCGAGACACACGGCGCTTTCTCCGATCACCGCGGCGGCGGTCGGTGAAGGGCCCGCTGCGTCGATCCTTGTTGCCCTTGCGACGGTCAAACGGGACCGATTCCGGCAGCTCATTTTCCTTCTCCTGTTCGGCGTGGTAAATACCAGTCAGATCCCAGAGATTAGCGTCATCATCCTGGATGTAACCCTCTTCCTCGGAATCGTACTCTTCCCCGCCATGATCGTTATATTCATCCGCAGCCATTGTCTATACCCTGTCATCAATCGAGACCGATGCTGTCGCAATCCAAGCACTTAGACAATCTTTATCCCGGTCTGAGATATTTCCATTATTAGAGTATTGATTCAATAAAATCAATCTCTACCTGGCGATCTTAGTTCAGGGTGCCCACCCAGACACGCTGGAGGCGACCAGCAGACGGAGCAGCCTGACAGTTCTGAGAGCCGGCGCCACGGCGGGCTGCACGGCCCAATGGGAGCGCCTGGAGGGGGCCCGCTCAGCTCTCATCGCATCCCGCAGAGCAGTGTTCGACAGCCTAATATTTCTGCCTTGGGAGATGTTCAGACCCCTGACCCCCGGGCTGGAGATCAGTCATTTTTCAGGTCCATGTCAACCTTCATTTTCTCCAGCAGCAGTGCTTTTACACCCTCTATATTCTGAATTTTCTCGGCCTCCGTTATTTTCTTCATCAGTTCTTCGGAGCGCCTTTTCAGCCGCTGTCGATCCAGCCACTTCAAAACCTCATCGAGCATGGACGAAGAATCGTCCGCCCCCGCTTCGTCCTGATCCACCATTTCGGTCAGGATCGAAGCCACGATGGTCCGCTCCTCCCCGGGCGGCAGCTCGCTGAACAGCTCCTCCGGGTCAAGATCGATGCCCCCCCGTTCAGACAGAGCTTTGAGTTGCAGGCAAATCGTTTCTCCGGCAGTACCTTCCAGGACCTTATCGATCTCATGCTCCAGAAGGCGGTCGAAACAGTGCGGGTTTCTGACCATGAATCCGACCACGCTCTTCATGGCGCCGTCCAGGCCCGACTGGCCGCTGCTTTTCTTCTCTCGACCCGCCGGCGCAAGAGTTCTCGAAGGACGGTGTGAAGGCGGGCCCAACTCGGCCAGCAGCTGCGCGCAATCGATGCCCAGGACGGTCCCGAAATGGCGGGCCATTGTGTCCCGTTGAACCGGAGACACTACCGCCTGAAAGAGCGGCCGCAGTTCCTCGATAATCCTGAACTTGCCATCCAGAGTCCGGCCGTGACGCTCAGTTAACTGCTGGACGACGAATTCTGGCAGGGGAGCGGCCTCTGTCACCTCTGCTTGTAAGCGGTCGGGACCTAATTCGCTTACGAAGGTGTCCGGATCATGGTTGTCGGGCAGTACGACAACCCGGCCGCTCAATTGCTCGGCCAGGAAAAGGGGCGCGGCACGCTCCGCAGCTTTCAGACCAGCCTCATCGCCGTCGAATAGCAGCACCACCTCGCCGACCAGCGGTTTGAGCAGGCGCAGTTGCTCCCTGGTCAAGGCCGTGCCCAACGGAGCCACAACCTGCTCGATCCCTCGAGCAACCAGGGCCAGCAGGTCGAAGTTGCCCTCCACCAGCAGTGCCTGGCGCTGCCGGCGAATGCTGTCGCGCTGCTGATAGAGTCCAAATAACAGCCTGCTTTTATTATAGATTGGACTTTCCGGGGAGTTTAAATATTTCGGTTCACCATCGCCAAGTATCCGACCGCCGAAACCGCATACCCGGCCGCGACTGTCACTGATCGGAAACATGATCCGGTCCCGGAATCTATCGTAATTACGGTCGTTGTCTTTACTGACCAGCAGACCGATGTCGATGGCCAGCCGCCGCTCCTCATCGTTCAGGCGGGAGCCGAGAAAATTCCAGCCGGCCGCTTCAACCGGTGGGGCGTAGCCCAGCTGGTAGCGTCTCACAATATCCTCGCCCATGCCCCTGTCTCTTATACACATCTCCGAGCCCACGAGACCATTCACGCTATCGCGTATGCCGTCTTCGGCTTGAAAAG
>JARFQM010000378.1 GCA_029287755.1 Desulfofustis sp.
CCGATACCCATGACGGTATTGCGCCTTCCAGGTGCACTCCGATAACCCGGGGCCGCACCATATGATAAGGTTCCCCGGCAAGCACCATGGCTATGTCGAGGCCCCCCGCACCCAGACCAAGGCAGCCAAGCCCCCCTGCCGTGGCAGTGTGGCTGTCAGAACCAAGCAGGATCTGACCCGGCGTGGTGAAATTTTCAAGATGAACCTGGTGACAGATGCCATTGCCAGGTCTGGAATAGACTGCCCCTAACTTCGCCGCCATCCCCTTTAGATAAGCATGGTCATCCGGGTTTCGATGGCCTACTTGCAAAGTGTTGTGATCGACATGAACCACTGTATAGGGCTTGATTCGCGTTATCCCCATTGCTTCTAATTGCAAGAATACTGAGGTGCCAGTTCCATCATGAGTGAGTACCTGATCCGGATAGACACTCAAAGAATCGCTGTCGATATTTAGATTGTGAGCCTGACAGATCTTCTCGAATAAATTCATGAGCGAATCGCCCTCCACAAAAAATAGTACTCGGGTTCGCCAAGCAGCTCAAGATCAGCCGCCAGCGAAGACGTCGATTTGCTTATAGTCGCCCTTACAGTATCCTATTTGTTCGCAGGCCTCGAGCAACCGGTCGGCATTATCGCTACCGCCAAAGGTCACATTGGCCCGGAACTTAGCGTCAATATCCTGACGTGACAAAGGATTATCCATCCCACCCCGCACAAATCCCTGCTCGGCCTCTTCAACCCGGCCATTGGCATAAACCAGGCGGACATGGCCGGTAAAAACATCGGGATAGGGGTCGTCCGGATCAATTTCGAAATCGACGAGGTTGGCAATTCTGAGCAAGTCATTGTCGCTGACCGCCTCCTCGGTATAATCGTTCAAACCGGCCTGCCCGCGCACTAATCCAAGGGCGACACCGAAAGGCGTGGAAAATTTAGCGGCGTAAGCGTTCGGCGGCTGACGCTTCAGCTCCAGCGGTTCCCATAACCGATGCACAATACCTTCTGCAGTTTTGCACACCACGGATTCGATTCCGTCGAGACTCACCCCACGCTGCTTTAGCTGAATGGCGCAGTCTATATACGGTTGAATCATCGAACCGCAAGGGTATGGCTTTAATGCAATAGTTTCGGTTACCCAGTGGGCTCCCAGATCCTTGAAAAGCTGCTCGGGGCGGGGATCAATGGATGGGGCAAAGGTATTGAACACGCCGTGTGTACCCTCGAAAACCGCTTTGGGGCCGACAAAACCAGCCTGAGCCATCGCACAGGCACGCAACGCAGATTGAGCCGCCCAGCCGGGATGCATACGCTTCGTCCAACTGCCGTCGCCAAGGTATTCGATAATTCCCGAAGCCATGCTGCCGGCGATGCCAAGGGCGTTGGCAGTGACCTCCTCGCTCGCCCGGCAGGCACTACAGATGCCTATCGTGGCTCCGAAGGTTCCGAGAACGGCCGTCGGGTGAAATCCAGCCCGATGGACTCCTTTTGGCAGCGTCAGGGCAAGACGGCACAAGACCTCCGCCCCGACCGCCATGCCGAGAACCACACGGTCATTTGTCAAACCATGAGTCTGTGAGGCCGCCAGGAGCGCCGGTACCATGACGACGCCGGAATGAACTGGTCCGCCTTCGAAGGTGTCGTCGAAATCCTCGCCATGTGCCGCAGTACCGTTGATGAGTGCAGCACTGGAAGAAGAAACCCGCTCCGGATGCCCAATGATGACGTGGTCACCTGTTTCTGCCGCTGCCTTGGTCGCTGCAACATAATCCTCGTGGCGCGCCGCTATACACAGGCCAACGATGTCGACCAGAATGTCCCTGATTTTCTCAACCGTTGCCTGTGGCAGATCCTCATGTACCAACGATACGGCCCACTTGGATAATTGCTGTGAAATTGTTTGACCATCGTGTTTTTCGTTCATGCTTTCTCCTCTGCGATGGCATGGTTTTCAGCCTTGTTTCCCTTTCTTATGAAATTGAAGAGACGACGCCCAAGTGAACCTGCAACAAAGATGAAGGCAAGCGACAATAGGGCAAGTGAAATCCGGTCATCGACAAAAATGGAGAAATCGTCGCCGGATAGCACGAGCGAGCGACGGAAATTGCTCTCCACCAGATAACCAAGGACGAGACCGAGTACCGCCGGAAGAAAAGGAAATCGAAACATTCTCATAAAGTAGCCGACTACTCCAGCAGTGATCATGACCCCGAGATCGAACAGGCTGTTGTGAATCGAATAAATGCCGGAGAGGATCAGGGCATAGATGAAGGCGTTAAGATAAAAACGAGGTCGGTTGACTAGCCAGATGCAGAGAGGCAACAGAGCCATTCCTATAAACAGCAATGAAATGGCTGCCGTGAACAGACCGGCATAGAGGCTGTGGACCACATCGGCGGAGCGCTCAAAGAGCATGGGTCCGGGCCGAATGCCATGAATTAGAAATCCACCGAGGAGAATTGCCGTCGAATTTGACCCAGGGATGCCGAAGGAAAGCAGAGGAACGAGCGCCGTCTCTGCAACTGCGTTGTTGGCGCTTTCCGGAGCCGCAATGCCTTCGGGAGAACCCTTGCCGAATTCCTCAGACTTCCGGGACCACCTCCGAGCCTCGTTGTAAGACATGAAGGAGGCAACAGTTCCCCCCGCACCAGGCATGACTCCCTCGAAGGTCCCGATTACACAACCGATTGACTGGGGAAAGGCCAGTCGCCTGGCCAGTTTGAGCCCGGGAAACTGCAGTTTGGTGCGGGAAGCAGCTTTCAACTCCGAAGCTTTTGTCCCGGCCTGGACGAGCAGCTCGCTCATGGCGAAGAGGCCGACCATGATCATTACCGGGGCGATGCCAGATAATAGATCGGCGCTGCCGAAGGTGAAACGGTTGGAGCCGGCAACCGGATCCGTACCGATCGTGGCGACCATCAGGCCGAGCAGTGCAGAAATAAATCCTTTGATCAAGGATTCTCCGGATAATGTGGCGATGACGCTCAGCCCCAGGACACCGAGAGCAAAATAGGCAGGTGGAGTAAACGCCAGCGCAACGCTGGCCAGCGGCCCGGATAGCAGAATCAGCATGGTGAGCCCGAAAAGGCTGCCGATGACGCCCGAATAAAGCGATATGCCAAGCGCCAGGCCCGGTTTGCCCTGCTTGTTCATCTCATAGCCATCAAGTACCGCTGCTGCCGCGGCATTAGTTCCCGGCGTGCGGATGAGAATTGCCGGTACCGAGCCGCCGTATTCCGCCCCCACATAGGTGGAGGCGAGCAGAACGATGGCGCTGCCCGGTTCCATGGTATAGGTGAACGGCAGCAGCAGAGCCATTGTTATGGAAGGGGAGATACCGGGCAGGGCGCCACCCATGATTCCCCAGGCAACGCCGGCAATCGCCGCGACAAGGATATTTAGGTGCAACAGATATTCTGCGGAGGCGAGAAGCGTTTCCATTGCCAGGACCTTTTACCTGCGGGTGGATAAATGACAGACTAACTAAAAACTAAATGATTTTAATATACCCGGGGGCATATGGACACCAAGGACGAGCACAAAAATAGCCCAGATAAAGATGGCGCCGCCAATGCTCGTAACAATTACTCGCAGCCCGAAAGGCGCGCCGCGATACAAGGCCACGCCGAAAAGGAGCAGAACGATCGACAGCAGGTAGCCGAGTGTATCGACAATCAGCAGATAAACAATGCCAAAGCACAGAAGCCCCGCCGCTTTGATTGTTTTCATGCCCTGCCCCTGCCATTCCTCATTCCAGGAAATCTTGGCATCACTGCGCAGATACGCCCACACTGCCTGGCAAATGAGAAGAATACTGAGTCCGATCATCAACCAGCCATAGAGCCGAGGCACTCCGCCGGCTCCCATGGTATCGGCAAGAGCACTCTTATGAATGCCGTAAGCGAAATAGAGGTAAACGCTGCCAAGCACTAAGCTCAGCAAGCCTCCCGCCAAATTGCGCGTAATCATGAGCTTTCCCGTTCAGAAATATGCATTTGCAGATAATGGGGTGAAGTCGTCTTGAGAAACTCCACCCCGCACCCGGCTACTGAATCACTCCCGTTTCGCGGAGAAAATTCTCAGTCTCGCCTGCAAAATCCTTAATGAAACCAACGTATTCATCATGAGGTATGAACTCAGCCCGGAGGTTGACTTCCTCATAGGAGGCCTTGTATTCAGCGTTTGCAAGCACATCCTGGGCGGCTTTTTCCCACATGGATATCACATCTGCTGACAATCCCTTGGGCCCGGCAAGACCGCGAAATTTCTGCACCACCACGTCATACCCCAGTTCCTTTACTGTCGGCAGCTCCGGGAAATTCTCAAGACGTTCTCGACTGAAAGTGGCGAGGAGCCGGACCTGTCCGGCTTCCAGTTGCGAGAGCAGTTCCTGAACTTCGCCGGCGCCGATATCAAGGGTTCCGTTCATCACGTTAATCATAAGATCGCCGCCCCCCTCATGGGTCACGATGGCAGCGTTGACGCCTGCGGCAGCCTTGAGCTGCTCGAGGGCCTGGCGTTCCAGCGAGGCGGGATTCGCAGCGCCCCATTTACCCCGATCCTCACGGGCCTTTTTGATCGCATCCTCAAGCGTTTTATAGGGACTGCTGGCTGCCGTATAAATTACCTCGGGATCGATAAACATATTCAACAGCGGCTCGAGGTCCGAGTACTTGTACTCGGGGGTGGAAAGCAGAGATGTGTAGATGAACGTAGGTGTCGTAGCATAAAAAATCGACCCGTCGGCCGGTGACTGAGCCAGTTTCGCCATAGCCTTGGCACCCGAGCCACCTCGGACGTTTTCGACAACCACATTGACTCCGAGAGCTGGACCGATGTAGCCGGAGAGTTGCCGGAGGAAAACATCGCTGCCCCCGCCCGGACTGGAATGCGTAATCAGGGTAACTGTTTCATGAGGATACTTGTCAGCGGCCACAGACCAACTTCCGATCAAGCCGATCGTTGCAACCACAGTCAAAAACAGCATGGTACTCATTGTTCGTTTCATGACTACTCCTCCTGTTGTTCTTGGTTATATGTTTCAAAGGGCTTACCAGCTGCATAGTGCGGTGGCAAAAGATAAAGATCGTACCGGAACCAGGTTCCGCTTTCCCTCGCATATGCACGTGGGTTGCCTATTTTCCGGCTGCAGTCCGGGCAAGATCCCGTTCCAAGCCGGGTTAATAGGGCTGGCACTCCAGAAACAGGTCTATCCGAGTGTGTTTTGTCTTGTTCTCCTCCTTTATTTGATCGACTGCCAACACGTTGTTCCAGAGACGGCGCTGCCGTTTCTGCTAAGATTTTGGCTCGTTCTTGCTCCGTGTTTCGGTTGCCTGCGCCATCAGTTCCTGACAGCGTACCGTATTGAAAATACCGCAGGAGCAGGGACGGGTCAGCTGCAGTGCCCCCTCTTCGGGCGTCAGTTCACCGCTTTGCACCTTCTGTAAAACCGAGCGGACCAGACCCGAGCCGACGAGTGAATGGCCGCACATGGTGACGATCTGCAGTATCTCATCCTCCGGCAGAAGCTGCTTTTTACCGAAAGTGCCGAGGGAGAGCAGGGCGGTATGGGGCTGCAGCCCCGCCTCGGCGGCAATATCTTTCACTTCTTCGATGAGACCGCTGACGACGACCGATATCCCGAGGCCCGCCTCCTTCATTTTCTTGAGGACGCCGAGAACGGCCCGACGGTCGGCGAAGGTAGCGATGATGCCATATGAATTATCGAGCGATCTCGCGTATTCCTCGGGCTTGAGACCGGCGAGATAGCATCTGCCTGAATGGCTTGAACCGAAATTGACCACCGCTTCGGAGAGATAGATCTCGAGAATGCGTCGCAGTTTGTCGCCACAGTCTTCCCGGTTGATGCCCCGGGCGGCCCGTGAGTAAATGCAGAAATCGTTTTTCAGATTGTCAACGGATCCATATCGGTGCAGGGAGTGACTCATCTCAATCTGATCTCCTAGGGGATAAGCGGGCGGCCAAGCCCGACATTTATCTTGGCATTAGGCCGAACCACGACCTCACTGGCCTGCAGTTCTCGAATGACGGGCAGACCGCCGTTCTCCGAAAACCTCGTGACCAGGCCAACCGAGACGACCGTATCGAGATCGTCGAGGAGTGGGAAGATGGTCTGGATAACCTCAGGCAACCGTTCGGCCTCGAAACGGATCTCCAGGATAATGGACAGCACCTTCTCGTTGCGGTACTCTTTCCTCATAAGTCCGTTCTCTTTATCTTCCAGCAGACCGAATACCGGGTTTTCCTTTAAGATTTCATAACGATGGGCACACACCGCTCTGGTGATCTTTTCCACTTCGGTCAGCCGCGTTCCCGTCACCGGTCTGCCGAATTCGAACAGCATCCCGTATTCGCCGTGGGAAAACTTGCCGGTGACATCATTGGTCTTCGCTTCTTCGGTGCCCCGTCCCCAAGCCTTGAACGTCGGATGTTCTGCGCTTGGGTCGCTCATCTGCATGCGGATGGCACGCGGGTAGACAAACGATTCCTCCGGCCGGTAAATCGCCTCCACAGGACAGATCTCCGAATGCAGGCACACCCCGCATTCAACGCATTCATCCTGGTCGATCTGAACTCCATCGTCCGTCTCCTCGATACAGTACATCGGGCAGAAGTTGATGCACTCAAGGCATGTAATGCAAAGGTCTGGATTGATCTTCAAAGCCTTTCTCCTAATTTTTGAACATGTGGCGCAGGTATTTGATATTACCCAGGATCGCTTCCTTACGAAGGTGTTCAGCTACCTCGGCATCACCGTCTTCGATTGATTTGATCAGCAACTCGTGCCGATCCAGCGACTCTTTCATTCTGCCGGGCTGATAGAGGACTTTCTTGCGGTAGCGTGCCGTTTGTTTGGTAAACACATCTAACATGCGAATCAGCCGTTCGTTGTCGCAAGCCGCAATTAGCGTCTGGTGAAAACGCGTATTCAACTGGTAGTATTCCTTCTCATTTCCGGTCTCACAGGCTTTCAGCAGCCGCTGGTTCAGAGCTCTCAACTCAGCCGCCAAACCTTGTTTTCTCCGCTTTACCGCTAAGAGGGTGGCCAAGCTCTCGAGATTTGCCCTGATCGTATAGGCGTCTACCGCTTCTTTGTAGGTAGTTTTAGCGACCCGAACCCCTTTTCGCGCCTCTTTTACCAAAAATCCCTTGTTTTCCAAGATAAGCAGTGCTTCCCGGATAGGAGATCTGCTGACACCCAATTCTTCGCAGAGATTAAGTTCTCTGATCCATTCGCCTGGCTGCAGTTCCCCGCTGAGAATCTGTTTTTCTATGGCCTCGACGATAGAAGCGACGAGACTTTTATGTTCAAAGACTCCCTTTTTCACGCTTTTTCCT